>UQZC01000092.1 GCA_900545505.1 uncultured Collinsella sp. | reverse complement strand
TTAGCCTGTGCCCGCCAACCGCGCGTTCCAGCAGCGAGCTCGGCACGACCTCGACGGGGTGCACGGGATCGTTGAGCACGTGGGTGTGACGCCACTGCGTGCGACCCTCGCGCGCACCCAGGCTCGGCACGTCCATGCACAGGGTGCCGCCGGTGGCGACGTTGAGCAGCTGCGTGCCGCGGCAGGTGGTAAAGAGTGGCTTTTTTGCGCGGAGCACCTCGTTAACCAGCTTAAACTCAAAACGGTCGCGAATCTCGCAGCACAGTGTGGGGTCGTAGGGGCGCTCGTCGCCCCAGCGCTTGGGGTTGACGTCCGGGCCGCCGGGAATAGCGATGCCGTCGGCGATATCGACGTAATGACGGATAACCTCAATGTCCTCGGTGATGGACATCTGCAGCGGCAGGCCGCCGGCGGCAAGAATGGCGTCGACAAAGACACTTGCGATTTCCTCGTTGGGGGAGAGTGTCTCGCTCAAATAGGGCTTCGCTTCTTCCCAGCGTGGTGCTACCAGGATAAGCGGGCGGTCGGCGGGATCGACGTCGACGTGCGGGGTGTAGGACGATGAGGTGCGGGTTCCGATCATGGGTGCGGCTTTCGAATCCGGGTGGACATGGTGCTGGGGTGGCGCGGGGCAAATGTTACTGATGAATTTGCCCCGCGTGGCAATTGGGTTAGTGGCCCTTGATGGAGTTGAGGAAGTCCTGGGCGCGCTTGGTCTGGGGATGGTCGAAGAACTCGTCGGGTGTGCCGGTTTCCACGATCTGGCCGTCGGCCATGAACACGACGCGGTCGGCCACGCGGCGGGCGAAGTTCATCTCGTGCGTGATGACGATCATCGTCATGCCCTGCTGGGCTAGACGGACCATGACCTCGAGCACCTCGTTGATCATCTCGGGGTCAAGGGCGCTCGTGGGCTCGTCAAAAAGCATGGCCTTGGGTTGCATGGCAAGCGAGCGGGCGATGGCTACGCGCTGCTGTTGGCCGCCCGAAAGCTGTGCGGGCACCTTATCGGCCTGCTCGGCAACGCCCACGCGGCCCAGCAGGTCCATGGCGCGCTCGCGGGCCTCGTCCTTGGAGACACCCAGTACGTCGACCGGTCCCAGCATGACGTTCTGCAGGACGGTCATATGTGCGAACAGGTTGAACTGCTGAAACACCATGCCCAGCTCGGCACGCATGCGGGCAAGATCCTTGCCTTCCTGCGGCAGGGGCTCGCCCTCGATGAGGATCTCGCCCGAGTCGATGGTTTCCAGACGGTTGATGGTGCGGCACATGGTCGACTTGCCCGAGCCCGAGGGTCCAATCACAACGACGACCTCGCCGCGGTCGACCGAGAGATTGATGTCGTTGAGGACGTGCAGATCGCCATAGTGCTTATCGACGTGTCTGAGCTCGATCAGCGGCTGATTGCCGGTGGAAGAGGTGCTCTGTGCCATGGTGCTCGGCTCCTTATGACTCGAAATGGTAAAGCGTTAGCGGATGATGGTCGCGCCGGTCTTGTGCGAAACATAGACAGCGGCCTTGTTGATCGCGACGTTGATGAGGATGTAGATGACCGCGATAACCAGGTAGACCGACACGAGGGCGTCGTAGTTGGTAATGAGCACACGGGCATTTTGCATGAGGTCGGGGTAGCTCACCACGTAGGCGACGGTGGTGTCTTTGACTACGACCACGAGCTGCGAAATCAACGACGGAATGATAAATCGAATAGCCTGCGGCAATACGATTTTAAAGGTGATTTTAGCTTTGGAGAGACCGAGTGCCTGGGCGGCCTCGACCTGGCCGCGCGGCACGGCGTTGACGCCGGCACGGAAGATCTCGGCGAGTACGCCGGCGGCAGCGAGCGCGACGGGAAGCGTGAGCATCCAAAACGACGGCAGCGCAATTTTGTACTGGGGCAGCACCAAAAAGAAGAAGTAGATGAACAGCAGGCTCGGTACGCCACGGAAGAAATCGGTGAGCACGCGGCAGACCAGCTGCAGCGGCTTAATGTCGCTGGTACGGCCGAGCATAAGGGCTAAGCCCAGCACCAGCGCGATGGCGCCAGCGGTGAGTGCGACTTTAACGGTGCCCTCAAAGCCGGCAAGCAAGAACTTCCAGGTAGTGAGGTGCGTAAAGAAATACCAATAGTGGACCGAAAGCTGGCCGGTCACATAAAAGCGCTGCAGTACCAGGACGACGAGTGCGGCGACGGCAACAAGCGAGATGGCGGTGCCGATGCGAATCTTGGCGCGCATCTTGGGGCCGGGAGCCTCGTAGAGCGCATCGCGCATGGTAAGCGCAGGGGAGGAGTGCTTGCTCATCGGAGGATCCTCACCTTCTTATCGATGTAGTTGCCAATGTGGCTCACCACAAAGGCCGTGCCCAGGTAGCCGAGCGCCGAGATAAAGAACGCGGCGACGCCGCCAAGTGAGCGCGTGTTGATATAGCTCACCACGCCGGTGAGCTCCTGCGGCTTAAGCGGCACCTGGCTGCCGAGCGCAGTGGTGAGCATGACGGCGATAAAGAGGTTGGTCATGGGCAGCACGCTCGAGCGCAGCGCCTGCGGAATCACGATTTTGGCGAGGATACGGTTAAAGCTCATGCCGAGAGAACGTGCTGCTTCCACCTGGCCGACGCCGACGGTGTTGATGCCGCTCATAAAGTTCTCGGAACCAAAGGCAGAACCCAAGAGCACCGTGGCGACGATAACGCAGGTGCGGTAGGGCAGGACGACCTTGAGCGGTGGCAGCGCGTAGACGACGATAATGAGCAGCGCGATGCCGGGGATGTTACGAAAGACCTGGACATACAGGTCGCCAAAGACGCGCAGTGGCTTGAGTGGCGACACGCGCATCACGGTGACGGCGACGGCCAGCACCATGGCGATGGCAAACGACTTAAGAGTCATGCCCCAGGTCGCTAGAAGCGCGTCGATATAGTTCTGGCCATAGAGCGACCAGAGCTCGGAGAGACTCATGCGGACCTCCCGCCGATAAGGAAAGGGGCTCCCGCGTGTACGGAAGCCCCGACAACTCAGTGAGGAAACAGTTTATCGCAATAAAGCGCATCGTGCGTTTCCATATGGTTTCGTTGCGGCCGTTACCAGGCTCGCTGCCTAGGCCCCGATCTCGGGCAGCTCGGGAACATTGGTGTCGCCCGTACGGTCGCCGATGCAGATCTGCCACAGCTCAGTCCAGGTGCCGTCGTCCTCGATCTTCTTAAGGAAGTCGTTGACAAAGGCGACGCCGTCGGAATCGAGCGGCAGACCGATGCCGTAGGGCTCCTTGCTGCCGAAGGGCTTGCCGGCGATCTTGTACTTACCGGGCTCGCGGACCAAGGCGCTCTGCTGCATGTTGTTATCGATGACGTAGGCGTCAACGCGGCCCTGCTGGAGTGCCTGGCGGGCCTCCTCGTCGGTCTTGAACTCCTGCTGGCTGGCCTTGGGAGCGAACTCCTCCAGGATGGCGGGGCCGTTGGAGCCGGACTGGACGGCGACGTTCTTGTCGGCCAGGTCTTCGACGCTCTTGATGTCGTCGTTATCGGCAAGCACCAGGATGGCCTGCTGCGTGTAGTAATAGGGACCGGCAAAGGATACGAGCTTCTTGCGCTCGTCAGTGATGGTGTAGGTGGCAAAGACAGCGTCGACCTGGCCGTTCTGCAGGACGGACTCGCGCGTGTCCGAGGTCACCTGGGTGATCTCGACCTTGTTCTCGCCCAGGATGTAGTTGGACAGAAGCTGCGCGATGCCGGCATCGAAGCCGCGGGTCTTGCCGTCCTTCTCGTTGAGGAGGGAGAAGAGCGTGGAGGTCTGAACGCCACCGATCTTAAAGACGCCGGCGTCCTTGACGGCCGTGGCCCAGGTGCTGGCGGCGATGGCGTCGTCATCGGCCTTGGGGCCGTCGTTGACGAGCTTGTCGAATGCCTTGGCATCGAGCGTGGCGGAAACCTCGGTATCCTCGGAGCTCTTGGAAGAGCCGGCGGCGGAACCCTTGTCGGCCTCGGCGCTGGTGTCGGAGCAGCCGGCAAGACCAAGGCCGGCGACGGTTGCGAAGGTGGCGGCAACGAAGCCGCGGCGGTCGAGAACGACCTGCTGGGAGAGGTTCTTGCTCATGGTAGAACACCTTTCTCAATAAAATCCCTAGCGGTTGAGTAGAGTTATACCCTATCGCGCTCAAATGGGTCAACACGAAATAACTCAGACACATACTTGTCTTATGGGTTATTCTACCTACCAAAAAGGGACAGGCACCTTTGTGGTGGTTCTGACCGATGCAGCGGCATGTCTCGCTGTTTTGTCTCGATCTGTAACATCTGCAGCCATTTTTGCCGAGTAACTGTTACAGATCGAGATTTTCTCTTCAGGGGAATTCGAATGTCTCAATCTGTAACATCTGGACGGCCAAAAGGTCCCTAACTGTTACAGATTGAGACAAACGTCGGGGACTAAGACGTCTTGTCTCGATCTGTAACAGTTAGACGGGAATTCGGGCCCTAGATGTTACAGATCGAGATAATTGAGTTGGGAAAATAAAAACCTCCGCAGGGATGCTTTCCTTGCGGAGGTTTTTTACTCGTTGAGTAGCCTTACGGCTTCGGCGGCCATGTTCTCGATCGTCATGCCGTTCTGTGCGAGCAATTCGTTGGGGTCGTAGCGGTCGGGGAAGCCCTTGGCGATGCCGAAGGTGCGGGTACGTACGGGCGTGCAGGTCAGGTAGCACGCCACGCGCTCGCCCCAGCCGCCGTCCAAGATGCCGTCCTCGAGGGTGACGACAACGCGATGCTCGGCGGCAAGACTGTCGAGGAACTCGCGGTCGAGCTCGGTTGCAAAGCGCGGGTTGACGAGCGTGGCCTCGATGCCGTACTCGGCAGTCAGACGGTTTGCCACGCGCTCACCCAGCTCAAAGAAATCGCCAAGCGCGAGCACGGCAACGTCGCGGCCCTGACGCACCACGTTGTAGCGAACGGCGCTGTAGTCGGTGTCTTCGGCGGGCGCAAGGTCGGGGCGGCTTACCAGGCCGATGCCCGGTACGCGGATTGCCACGGGATGCTCGCGGTGGTCGAGCGACCAGCTCAGCATGGACAGATATTCCTCCATGCAGGCAGGCGCCAAGTAGTGCATGTTGGGAAGACCGCCCAGCATGGAAATATCAAAGAACGAAAGATGCGTCTCGGACGTGGTGCCAAAGATTGACGCACCAAACACCAAAATGGTTGCGGGGGCGTCGTTGAGGCACAGGTCGTGCCACAGCTCGTCGTAGGCGCGCTGCAAAAACGTGCCGTACACACCAAAGACTGGCTTGGCGCCCGAGCGCGCAAGCGCGGTGGCAAAGGTCACGGCGTGCTCCTCGGCAATGCCCACATCGACGAACTGTTTGCCGGCGGCAGCGCGAAGCTCGGGTGTAAAGCCCATGATGTAGGGCGTGGCGGCCGTGATGCCCACGACCTGCGGATCGCGCTCGATGGCGGCGTTGAGCGCTTCGCCCGTAATGTCGGCATAGGTGCGCGGCGCGGGCTCGCTCGGATGGCCCGGGCAGAGCTTGCGCCCGGTCGCCATGTCAAACGGACCCACGTGGTGCCAGCGTTCGGGGTCGCTCTGGGCCGGCTCAAAGCCCTTGCCCTTGGCGGTGGAGACGTGCAGCACGATGGGATGATCGATATTGCGCAGTTCCTGCAGCGCGTCGACTAGGGCCAACACGTCGTTGCCGGCGTCCAAATAACGGTAGTCGAGTCCCATCGCGCGGAAAACGTTGCGCTCACAGGTGCCGTTGCTGGCGCGCAGCTCGGCCAGATTGCGATAGAGGCCACCGTGGTTCTCGGCGATGGACTGGTCGTTATCGTTGACGATGATGATCAGGTTGCTATCGAGTTCGGCGGCATTGTTGAAGCCCTCAAACGCCAGGCCGCCCGAAAGCGAGCCGTCGCCAATGATGGTGATGACGTTGTACGCATCGCCCGCCAGGTCACGAGCGTGCGCCAGGCCGCAGCCCAGGCTCACCGACGTGGAGGTATGGCCCATGGCGAACAGGTCGTGCTCGGACTCGTCGGGATTGGCAAAGCCAGAGGCCTCGCCAAAGCGCTTCGGATCGATATAAGTGTACGCGCGCCCAGTCAGCGCCTTGTGGGCGTAGGTCTGGTGCGAAACGTCAAAGAGAATCTTGTCGATAGGGGAGTTAAACACGCGATGAAGCGCAACCGTAAGCTCAACGACGCCCAGGTTGGGGGCAACGTGTCCGCCGACAGCGGCGGAGCTTTCGAGGATGGCGTGGCGAATCTCGCCGCAGAGCAGCGGAAGCTCGGCGCGGTCGAGAGCCTTGACGTCCTCGGGCGTTGTCGTTTGCGTAAGCAGCATCGTTGTGGGTTACTCCATGCGAATCGAGCGCCGGCGCTCCCTCGGCCGACACAATTGCACAAGACAGTCTCGCACATTTTGGCGTTTGATATGTGACGGCGGCGCGGTAATTCGACAACTGGTGGGGCAAAACGTTTTGTCCGATGCCATACTGATAGATTCGATGATGATTTTTTCAATACGTGCAGGCCGTGGCTT
>UQZC01000091.1 GCA_900545505.1 uncultured Collinsella sp. | reverse complement strand
CCGGGCGCCCCAGTTTCCCTGCAGCCTTCTCCCAGTACAGGCCGATCTCGGGATAGCCCTCGCGATGAGCGACGCGAGCCATGGCCAGGTACATACCGACCTCAGAGCACTCGCCCTCAAAGTTGGCGCGCAGGTCGGCAACGATGTCCTCGGAGACGCCCTCCATCTTGGCGACGCCCACGACGTGCTCGGCAGCCCACTCGAGCTGACCCTCCTCCTGCTTCAAGAAACGAGAACCGGGAACGCCGCACTGGGGGCACTTGAAGTCCTCGGGCAGCTGGTCGCCGTCGAACTCTTCCACATAACCGCAAACGGGGCAAACAAACTTCATGATTCGATCCTTTCGATCGATGGCGATGGGGCGCTTGTCCGGTCCCGTAAGGGCCCTCTCCGGACGTGCGTCTTGACGGGTTCTATTATCCATAAATGCAACCAAATGTGAAGCCTATTAGGAATGATTTTTAATAAAACAATTTTGAGATATGAAGATGTTGATTGATTAACGATTGGCAGGCCGTCTTTGACCGTCGCTGAGTACAATCGGTCGAGCAAATGTTGACCAATCAACAAATGAGGGAGTTTCCTTTATGCATCTAGCCCGTCGTGCCTGGTGCCGAACATATCAGACGGTTTTTCGCATTGCATTGCCGATCCTGCCCTATACCGAGCCGCACATTTTAGAGCATGCCGAGGATGTGCCCGCGGTGCTTCAAAAGCGCTCGATCCAGAAGGTCCTTATCGTGACGGATCCCGGCATTGCACGTTTGGGACTCACGGCATCACTCGAGCGTGCGCTTACGGCTCAGGGGATTGGCGTTACGGTCTATGCCGAAACGCGTGCGAATCCCACGGTCTCGAATGTGGAGGAGGCGGCGTCCCTGTATCGAGAGAGCGCCTGCCAGGCCATTATCGGCTTTGGCGGAGGATCAGCCATGGACTGCGCCAAGGGCGTAGGCGCACGCATTGCGCAGCCAAACAAGCCCATCAACAAGATGCGCGGCCTGCTGCGGATTCATCGTCGCCTGCCGCTGCTCATCGCCGTTCCCACTACCGCCGGTACGGGAAGCGAAGTCACGCTTGCGGCGGTAATTACCGATGACGGGACGCACTACAAATACCCCATTAACGACTTTGTGCTCATCCCGCGTTTTGCAGTCCACGACCCCGAGTTTACGTGCGGCTTGCCCGCTTCCATTACGGGGCAGACGGGCATGGACGCCCTGACGCATGCCGTTGAGGCCTTTATCGGGCGAAGCACCACGCCCTATACGCGCAAGATGGCGCGACAGGCGGTGCAGCTTATCCACGACAATTTGCTCGAGGCCTATGAGCATGGTGACGACATGCGCGCTCGTCGCAATATGCTTTCGGCGGCGTATAAGGCGGGCGTTGCGTTTACCCGCTCCTATGTCGGATATGTGCATGCCATCGCGCACAGTCTGGGCGGCCGATACGGAATTCCGCACGGTTTGGCCAACGCGATCATCCTGCCGCACATGCTTCGCGCTTATGGTGACGCCGCCGCCCCCAAGCTTGCCGATCTTGCTCGCATGGCGGGCATTGCGCCGGCTACCGCGCAGGATAGTCTTGCGGCCGAGGCCTTTTTCGATTGGGTCGACCGCATGAACGAGATCCTGGGAATCCCCAAATATGTCTCGGGCATTCGCCGCTCCGACATTCCCGAGATGGCGGCGCATGCCGATGCCGAGGCCAATCCGCTGTACCCCGTTCCGCTTTTGATGGACCGCTTGGAGCTCGAGCGTATGTACGAGGTCGTCGCGGGTGGTATGTTTGAGGACGAGAACTAGGAGGGTGCCATGAACACCGAGGAAATTGCGCGCATCGTCGGCGATCAGCGCACTTACTTTAAAACGCACGCTACGTTTGATGTTGATGCCCGACGTCGCGCGCTCGTGAGTTTACGCGATGCGGTACGGGCGCACGAGGCCGATATTGCCCATGCACTCAAGACCGATTTGGGAAAGTCGCATGACGAGGCATATATGTGCGAGATCGGCACGTCGCTTTCCGAGATTCGTCATCAGATCGCTCACGTGGCTCGATGGAGTCGTCCGCGCCTGCGTCCGTGTGACCTTGCCAACGCCGTGAGCGCGTGCAAAACGCAAGCCGTGCCCTATGGCGTCACGCTCATCATGGCTCCGTGGAACTACCCGTTTTTGCTAACACTCGAGCCGCTCGCCGGCGCCCTTGCCGCGGGCAATACCGTGGTCATCAAGCCGAGTGCCTATGCTCCGGCATCGAGCGCGGTGCTCAAGCAAATCTGTGAAGAGGCATTTGATCCGCGCCTGGTGACGGTTGTCGAGGGCGGGCGCGCCGAGAACGAAGCGTTGCTCGATGAGTGCTGGGACAAGATCTTCTTTACCGGTAGCGTTCCGGTCGGCAAGCTCGTCATGGAGCGCGCGAGTAAAAACCTCACGCCCGTGACGCTTGAGCTGGGCGGCAAGAGCCCCTGCATCGTGGATGCGACGGCAAACTTGAAGGTTGCGGCGCGGCGTATCGCCTTTGGTAAATGGCTCAACGTGGGGCAGACCTGCGTGGCGCCCGACTACCTGCTGATCGATGCGCGCGTGCACGACGAGCTGCTGGACCTCATCAGGGAAGAGGCCCGCCGTATGTTTGGCGAGCATCCGCTCGATAACGAGGACTACGGGCATATCGTCAACGCCAAGCATTTTGCGCGCGTGCGCGGGCTGATCGATCCCGATAAGGTCGTGCTGGGAGGCACGGCGCGCGAGTCGTCGCTCAAGATTGAGCCGACGATCCTAGACGGCGTGACCCCCGATGACGCCGTGATGCAGGAGGAGATCTTCGGTCCCATCTTGCCGGTGCTGACGTTTGAGAGCCTAGACGAGGCCGAGACGTTTATTACGGATCGTCCGACGCCGCTGGCCCTGTATATCTTTAGCCAGGACCGTTCGGTTCAGCAACGCTTTGTGCGCTACGTGCCCTTTGGCGGCGGCTGTGTCAACGACACGATCATGCACTTGGCTACGAGCCATATGGGCTTTGGCGGCATGGGCGCGAGCGGTATGGGGCAGTACCATGGACGCGAGAGCTTCGATACGTTTAGCCACAAGAAGAGCATCGTGAACAAGGCAACTTGGCTGGACGTGCCGTTTCGGTATGCGCCCTACGCAAGCTGGAAGCACAAGTTCGTGCGCATGTTTGTGCATTAGAAAAGGGCGCAGGTAATACGAACAAGTGTTCCTATTACCTGCATTTTGCGTTAGACTACTGTTATGGAGCACGGATGGGCCAACTCCCTTTAGAAGGGATTTGGTATGAACGTAAGCGATGTTATTTCGTTATTGGCGTTGTTGATTGCGGCTATCGAACTCGGTCTGTTTATCGGCCGAATGAAATAGCCGCCCCCGCGTAAGCGAAGACGGCCACTTCTCACGATGAAAACGTGTATCGGAGTTGGCAAGACCCGCGGCAACGGGTGCCATCCGTGTTCCTATCTTATCTGCAAGCGTTCTGTCGCGCAAGCGTTGAGGCAAACGATTGAAGGACGCAGACAGGATGTATTTGTGTCCGCACGGGACCGTAGACTTCTCAATAAGGTTACACACCGGTTTATCCGGCCGTTAGAGGAGCTGCTATGTACGAGCCTTCACGTGTTCTTCTGTCATTTCACATTGCAGGATTTCAGTATGCCGATGGCGCCTTGGTTCTGGGCGATCTTAAAGCGGGCGATAAGCTGACGCTGTGTGCCGAGCGCGATAATCCCCATGACCCCGAGGCAGTTGCGATCTACTATGGCAAGACCAAACTTGGCTACGTTCCGGGAAACGAGGTCGGCCCGCTGTCCTTGATGATGTATTACGGCCACGAGGACGTATTTGAGGCCCGCGTGCAACAGGTTGCCCCCGAGCGCAGCCCGTGGCACCAGGTGCGCGTTGGCCTCTATGTGGTGGATGCCCGCTAGTCGGCAATGGAGGCGGCCATGTTTGATGACGACGACCAGTTCGATCTGACAGACGATCCGTTTGAGTGGGATCTGCTACTCGACGACGATGAGTTGGAGCAGGATCGTAAGAAACGGCAGGACAAGAAAACTCAGAGTGACGCTTCGAAAAAGCAAGACAAACGCCGCCGCGGACTGTTCGGCGGGCTCTTTGGATAACCGCCGCATCGCTGCGTCTGTATACTTAGCACGAGTTGAACACGTTGCGAAATGAGGACACAGACGATGATGTGGTTTACCGCCGACTTGCACCTGGGCGATACGAATATCTTGCACGACATGGACCGGCCGTTTGGCTCGGTCGAGGAGATGAACCGCAAGGTCATCGATGCCATCAATGAGTGCGTGGCTGCGGACGACCGCCTCTATATTCTGGGTGACTTTACCTATCGTTTGCCCCTGGCGGAGGCGGTGCGCCTGCGCGAGCGTATCGAATGCCAGAACGTGACGCTCATCCGCGGTAACCATGACGGCGACTGGGAAGATTCCGACGTACCGCAGATTTGGGAAGACGTGCGCGATTACCTGGAGATTGCTCCCGGCTATGCCAAGGGCCATCGTCTGGTTATGAGCCACTACCCCATGCTCAGCTGGAACGGCAAGGCACGTGGCGCCATTATGCTGCATGGGCATATCCACAGCAGGGGTGACCGCGCCAACGCACGCAACCGCGATCGCGAGCGCCCTATCTTTCGCTACGATGTCGGTCTCGATGCCAACGAGTACAAGCCCGTAAGCCGCGATCAGATTCTTAGCTTCTTTGGGTTATAGGGCGCCAGAGCCACCACAAAGGGGACAGGCACCTTTGTGGTGGTTCTGGCGCCGTTGCCATTATGGCGGCGGCGCCTTTTTTGTCCGCGCGGCGCGGTAGAGTGTAGCCGGTTGATATTTGCGTCCATCGAGGAGCTGCTATGAACGAGATCAAGTGCCCGCATTGCGGCGAAGTTTTTAAGGTCGATGCATCCGGCTATGCGGATATCGTCAAGCAGGTGCGCGATGCCGAGTTCTCGCGCGACCTGGATGAGCGTGTGAAGGCAGTCCAGCGTGAGGGTGAGCAGGCGCTGGAGCTTGAGCGCTCGCGTTCGACGGCTGCCTTGCAACAGGCAAAGTCTGAGCGTTTGTCGTGTGGGCAAAGTCTCAGCGCAATGCCCAGCTTGTCGAGCAGAAGAACACTGCGGATCAGAAACTGGCGCAAGAGGTTGCCAAGCGCGATGCTGAGCTTGCCGAGCTGCGCGCTAAGCTCGAGGGCGCTGCCGCAGAGCGCGAGAGTGCAAGCCAGCGCGCGGCGGTTGAGGCACGAGCCAATGCTCAAAAAGAGAATGCCGAACTCCAGCGTGAGATTGATAGCCTGCGTGCGCAGCTTGGGCGCAAAGATGACGAAGCAAAGCTTGCCGAGTCGGCGGCGCGCAACGCTGCTCAAAACGATTTAGCTGCACGCGACGCTCAGATTGCCGAGCTGCAGGCCAGGCTTGCCGCGGCGGACAAGGCCCAGGAGATGGCGCTTTCCGCTGCCGCGGCAGAGTCGCAGCGTGAGCTCGATGCCGCTCGCAGTGAGGCCGAGCGCGCGCTTGCTGACTATCGCGCGAAGGTGCAAGAGAAGTTTTCCGCCGCAAAGGCTCAGTCCGAGCAAGAGGCCGAGGGCCTGCGTGCCCAGCTGCGCGAGCAGGAACTGATGGCAAAAATGAACCTGTCAGAGGCGGTCGCCGCGGCGGAGCGAGAGCGCGATGAGGCGCGTGCCAAACTGACGAGCGAGCTGGCGGTGCGCGATTCTCGCGAGGAACAGGTCAAGGTGGCACACGAGCTCGAGCTTGCGCAGGCCAAGCGCGCGAGCGATGACCTGATTCGCTACAAGGACGAAGAGATTGAGCGCCTTAAGGACATGAAGGTCCGCCTGTCCACCAAGATGGTGGGCGAGTCGCTCGAGCAGCACTGCGAGACCGAGTTTAACCGTCTGCGCATGACGGCGTTTCCTAACGCGTACTTCGAGAAGGATAACGATGCGTCCGAGGGCACCAAGGGCGACTTTATCTTCCGCGAGTGCGACGCAAGCGGTAACGAGGTCATTTCGATTATGTTCGAGATGAAAAACGAGAACGACGAGACCGCGACCAAGCACAAAAACGAGGACTTCTTTAAGAAACTCGATCACGATCGTCGCCAGAAAGGCTGTGAGTACGCGGTGCTCTGCACACTGCTCGAGCCCGAAAGCGAGCTCTATAACGCAGGGATAGTCGACGTGAGTTACCGCTATGAGAAGATGTACGTGATCCGCCCGCAGTTCTTCATTCCCATGATCACGCTGCTGCGCAACGCCGCCATGGGTTCGCTGCGCTATAAGCAGGAGCTGGCGGAGTACAAGCAGCAGAACATCGACGTCACGAACTTCGAGGCCAAGATGGAGAAGTTCAAGAACGACTTCGGCCGCAACTATGAGCTTGCGAGCCGTAAGTTCCAGACGGCGATCGAGGAGATTGACAAGACGATTAGCCATCTGCAGAAAACCAAGGAGGCATTGCTGTCCTCCGAGAACAATTTACGTCTAGCCAACAAGAAGGCCGACGATCTTACCATTCGCAAGCTCACCTGGGGCAACAAGACCATGAAGGCGGCGTTTGACGAGGCGCGCGGGGCTGCGACAGGGGCAAACGATGAGCCCGCCGAGGCGGATTCGTATGAGGTCGAGGATGCCGAGTAGGGGATAGCGTATAGTGCAAAAGCGGGGCCGCTGGCGATACTGCCAA
>UQZC01000090.1 GCA_900545505.1 uncultured Collinsella sp. | reverse complement strand
CATATGATCGAACACGGCGACCGCATCGGCCCCGTCTGGGCGCAGGCCAGATAACGTGGGTAAACACGCCTGCTAACGCAGGTAAGCCTTCGCGTTGCTCAGGCTGTAGGCAATCGTCGAGCCGTTGTGCAGCAGTGACGACGTCTGCGGAGTGATCATGCCGGTAATACCCAATGCCAACAGCGCCGAGTTGGTGAGCATCACCTTGGAATACGAGCTCGTCAGACGATCAATGAGGCCCTGACTCATGCGGCGCAGGCGCACGATCGCGGCAAGATCCGTATCGGTCAGGATGATATCGGCGACCTCCTTTGCGATGTCGCTTCCGCCACCCATCGCCAAGCCCACGTCGGCCAAACCGAGCGCCGGCGAATCGTTGACGCCGTCGCCCACCATGGCAACATGACGCCCCTCGCTCTTAATACGCTCCACATAGGCGTACTTGTCCTCGGGCAGCAGTTCGGCCTTAAACTCGTCGACACCCGCCTCGCGCGCAATGCGTTCGGCCGTGCGCTCCGAATCGCCCGTGAGCATAACGACATGCTTAACGCCCAGCGCATGCAGGTCGGCGATGGCCTCACGGACCCCGGCCTTGAGCGGATCCTCGATGCCGAGCACGCCGACGACCTTGCCATCGAGCTCCAGATACAGCGGCGACAGGCCCTGCATCTGGAGCTCGATTTGCTCCTGAATGTCGGATTCGAGCTGTGCGCCCTCGTCCTCAAACACAAAATGCGCCGAACCGATGATGGCGCGACGCCCTTCAATGGACGAAGCGATGCCGTGCGCCACAATATACTCGACAGCAGCGTGACGCTCGCGGTGCTCGAGCCCACGCTCGTGAGCAGCGTTGACCACGGCACGCGCCACCGGATGCGGGAAATGCTCCTCCAAGCAAGCGGAAAGGCGCAGGATCTCGTCCTCGCTCCAGCCATCGGTGGTGAGTACGCAGGCAAGACGCGGCTGCGCCTCGGTGAGCGTGCCGGTCTTATCAAACACAATGGTATCGGCCTTGGCAAACGACTCAAAGTACTTCGCGCCCTTGACCATGACGCCCATCTTGGCAGCATCGCTCATAGCGGTCATGACGGCAACGGAACCCGTGAGCTTGAGTGCGCACGAGTAGTCGACCATCAGTGCCGCCGAGGTCTTGATGAGGCTGCGGGTGGTAAGCGCAACCAGGCCCGCAAGCAGGAAGTTCCACGGGACGATCTTGTTGGCGAGGTCCTCCATATGTGACTGGCCCTCGGACTTGAGCGAGTCGGCCGTCTGCACGAGCGAGACGATCGAGCGCAGTTTGGTCTGCGCCGTGTTGGCGCGCACGCGCACCAAGATGCTGCCGTCCTCCACGACGGTGCCGGCGAATACATCGTCGCCCGCGCTGCGCTCGACGGCAAGCGGTTCGCCGGTCAGGGTCGCCTGGTTAACCATGGCGCTTCCCTGCTCGACCACGCCGTCGATGCAGATGGACATGCCGGTGCGAACGGCGACCAAGTCGCCGGGCTCAAGCTCGGTGGCGGCAACGCTCACCTCGGTGTCACCAACCACTTTTTGCGCCTTGTCGGGCACGTCGAGCAGCGAGTTGATGAGTTCGTTTTCGCTCATGGCGCGGGTGTAGTCCTCGAGCAGCTCGCCCACGTTGAGCAGGAACATTGTCTGACCCGCGGTGTCGACATCACGCTTGACGAACGAAATGCCGATGGCCGAAGCGTCGAGCACGGGAACGGTCAGGCGCGGCTGCGCGAGCTCACGGAGGGCGGCGCGCAAAAATGTCATGTAACCGACCACGACAAACACCGCACGCAGAGGCGTCGGCAAGAACCAGCGGCGCGCGTAGTGGGCGCCGATAAGTGTGGCAAGATCCATGACGAGCTTGTGCTTGCGTGGCTCAAGCTGCATCACGTAGCCCGACTTGGCATCGGCGATAGCTTGAGCATCGAGAGCGCCCAAGGCGTCGAGCACGCTGGCGCGGCGCGGCTCGTCGTACTCCAGCGCCATCTGGCCAATACGGCCATAAACGCGCACCTTGTGCACGCCGTCGATATCGCCGCTGAGCTTAAGAAGTGCATCGAGATCGCTCTCTGGCACAGGACCCGCCAATTGAAGACGGGTCCTGCCGGGGATCTCGCTAATAATCGAGAATCTCATAGTTTGTGCCTGGGAGCGTTACTCGGCTGCCTCGTCAGCAGCGGCCTCGCTCTGGGTGATGTAGGCAGCCTCGGCAACCATGTCATCGACATTGGCCTTGGCCTGCTCGACCATGTCCTGGTAGCAGTTCTTGACGCGCATACCGCACGCGATGCCCTGCACACAGGCGTTCTTTACCGGAGCGCTGGTGAGCAGCTTGATGCCGGCCGTGCCAAGCAGAAAACCGCCACCGACAAGCAGGGTGTTAAACGTCGACTTCTTCATGTTGTTTCTCCCTTTTGCCGCACAAGCGCGGCATGGCGCCTTAGCACCCGAGTTCATTAGTTTGCTCGAGCACGCTTTTGAGACTAGTTTAGTCGAACTATTATGGTCAACCAAAGTTAACCTTTTGGAAACTATGGGGGTGAACTCAATATGACAAAGGGACTGCCCCTTTGTCATATTCCTACAGCTGCCAGTTAGCCGCTTCCTTTTGCAGCGCAATCATGCGGGCAAATTCTCCGCCTGCCGCCTTGAGCTGCGCCGGAGTGCCCTGCTCGGCAACCACGCCATCCTTGAGCACAACGATTTTGTCGGCATTTTCCACCGTACGCATGCGATGAGCAATCACGATAACCGTCTTACCTGTAAGCAGACGGGAAAGCGCCTGCTGTACCACAGTCTCGTTCTCCACATCCAAGCTTGCCGTCGCCTCGTCCAACAGCACGATGGGCGCGTCTTTGAGCAGCGCGCGGGCGATAGAGATGCGCTGGCGCTCGCCGCCGGACAGCTTAGAGCCGTTCTCGCCGATCATGGTGTCGTAGCCCTGCGGCATGCGGCTCACAAACTCGTCGCAGTTGGCGGCACGCGCGGCCGCAAGCACTTCCTCATCGGTGGCATCACGACGCCCGAGACGGATGTTCCCCATCACGGTGTCGTCAAAGAGCAGCACGTCTTGGAACACGATGGCGTAATCACGCAGCAGCACCTCGGGATCCACGCTCGCGACATCCACGCCACCCACGGTAACCTTGCCCGCAGTGGCATCCCAAAAGCGCGCGGCCAGGCGGCTCACCGTAGACTTACCGGAACCTGAAGGACCGACCAGCGCCGTGACCTCGCCTTCCTTGGCGGTAAAGCTCACATCGGTAAGAACTTTCTCGCCGGCGCGTCCGTCCTCGCCCGCGCCATAGCCAAATGCCACGTGATCGAACACCACATCGTGGCCCACGGGCTCAAATTTCTCGCTGCCCCGCGCCACGGGCTCTTCCATGATGGAACGCATGCGCTTGGCAGACGACTCGGCGGCAAACAGCTCGGACATTAACATTAACGCCTGGTCAAAGGGCGCATAGATACGGCTCACCATAAGCAGGAAGGCAAACAACACCAAAAAGTCGACCTGCCCGGAGGCGACCATCGCGGCGCTCGTGACCAGCGTGGTGGCAATGCCCAGACGCAGGATGACAAAGGCGGAGTTGACCAAAAGCCCGTTAACGAGCTCGCCCTTGGTGGTCTCGCGCTCCTCGGCATCGATCACGACGTTGAGTCCCTCAAGATAATGGGCCTCCTGGTTGGTGGCGCGGATCTCGCGAACGCAGTCGAGCGTCTCTTGAATAGCCTCGGTAACCTTGACCTTCTCGGCACGCACGCGATCGAACACCGGAGTCATAGGGCCGCGTGTTAGATACAGCACGGCAAAGGCCACGGGAACGCTCCAAAACGCCGCAATCGCCAGCTGCCAGCAAAAGAACAGCGACGCCACGAACACAATGGCGCTTGCGATGATGGCGCCCCAAAGCTCTCCCAGCACGTGGCTGTAGGCGTGCTCCATGGCCTGGACGTCACCCATGATGGTCTCGGTTAAATCGGCCAGATCACGACGACCGAAAAACGACAGCGGCAGTTTGCGCAAGCGCTCGGCGATCTCCATACGCTGCTTGCCGCACTCCTCGTAAAAGATGCAGTAGGTGTAGTAATACTGCTGCCAGTTAGAGGCAAAGAGCAGCACGAAAAAGACCAGGAGGCCGCCCACGATCGGCAGGGCATCCGGCAGGTCGGCGCCGGTGGCGAGATGTTCGACAAAACCGGCCATGACCAGGAATAAAAAGCCCATGCCGGCCATGGTAATAAGATTGGTGAGCGTGGTCCAGAAGACGCCGCGTTTTACGCCGGCGACGCCTTTATCGGATAGGAAATACTTCTTTTGGAATGAGGCGAACATTTAGGCCTCGCCTCCCTTCGTGACGGCGTCATCCGCGGCCGCAGCAGTGATCTTCCAGCTCGCGGCCCGTTCGTATTCGGCCCACATCTTGGCATACAGACCCTCTTGGGACAGCAACTCGGCATGGGTACCCGACTCCTGCACGCTGCCCTGGTTGAGCACCACAATTTGGTCTGCGCCCACTACAGTCGAGAGTCGGTGCGCAATCATAATGACCGTGTGACCCGCCGCCAGCTTGCTAAAGGCGCGCTGGATGAGCGCCTCGTTCTCGGGGTCGGCAAACGCCGTGGCCTCGTCGAGCACCACGATAGGTGCATCTTTAAGGATCGCGCGGGCGAGTGCCACGCGCTGGACCTCGCCGCCCGAAAGATATGCCCCGCCGGCGCCGAGCATGGTATTGATGCCCTGTGGGAGCTTGGCCACAACGTCGTCGCACTGAGCTGCGGAGAGGGCCGCACGCACTTCGTCGTCAGTGGCCGTAGGCTTGGAGGCGCGCACGTTATCGGCAAGTGTTTGCCGGAACAGCTGGTTGGTCTGAAACACGAAGGCGACCTGGTCCATAAGCTCGTGTGGATCCATATCGCGAACGTCCACACCGCCTACGAGCACTCGACCCGAGGAAACATCCCAAAAACGCGGGATCAGGCTTGCGCAGGTTGACTTACCGCCACCCGAGGGACCCACCAGGGCGATGGTACTACCAGCGGAAACGCTAAAACTCGCATGGTTGACGGCAGGCGCTTCGGCGCCCTCGTAGGTAAAGCTCACATCCTCAAATCGCACGTCGCTGCCGGCAGGGTGCTTGGGTTGGGCGGGCACGGAGAGCTGCTTGGAATCCATGATGCTTCGGATGCGAGCCAGCGAATCGGCACTCATCTGAGAGGCCTCGCCCACAAACATGAGCTTGGTCATGGCCGTCGGTACCACGGCCGAAAATATCGCGTAAAACGTGAAGTTGGCCATAAAATGCGCGAAGTCCGTCTCGCCCGGCGCTAACAGCAACGCCACGGGCAGCAGGAATGCCACAAGACCATTGAGCGCGGTAAGGTTGAGTACCTGCGGACCTCGGCAGAACGTGCCCGCATAGCTTTGTGCCATGTCGGCGTATTCGGCAATCGCATCGTGGAAGGCCTTGAAGGAGTAGACCGTCTGCTGAAACACCTTGACCACGGGGATGCCGCGTACGTATTCGGTGCCGGTCTTGTTCATCTTGACCAGCGCTCCCATGTAGGCCTTCATGAACTCGGCGCCTTTGCCGCCCATCATGGTGGCCATGGTGCAAAGCGAAACGACGACCGAGATAAAGCATGCCACCCCCAAACGCCAATCGAGGGCGAAAAGCAGCACGAGCAAGCCCACGACCATGGCGGTGGCACCGGCGATATCGGGCAGCATGTGCGCGAGCAGGGTCTCGGTGGAGGCAGCGCATCCGTCTACAATACGGCGCAGCTCACCGGTGGCGTGCGTGTCAAAATAGCCAAGCGGCAGCTTAAGCAGGTGCTCGCTCGTAGTCTTGCGGATATTGGACGCGCAGCGAAACGCGGACAGATGCGTGCACATGAGCCCCACGAAATAAGCTACGATGCTTGCCAGGGCAAAACCCACGGCCCACCAGCCATACATCGCGATGTCGCAGGCTTCGCTCCAGTTAGGTGCCACGGCGATCAGATCGCGCGCGACAAGCCAAATGCACACGTACGGGCCAAAGCTCAGCAGCTGTGAGAGCGCCGAGAGCGCCATGCCCAAATACGTTAGGAATTTGCGGTCACCGGCATACGCGAGCAACTTGCCGATGCCTCCACCTTCCCTTTTTGATCCCTTTGCCATGAGATTCCTTTCTAACGGCTTGAGAGTTAACCGTATTCAACTTATCATTGATATGTTAGCCAAGGCACACAATCGAGCCAGGCGTGGACGTTTCCGCAAAGGAAGAGGACGCTTTTGAAAATGCATCGGGCCGCGACCAACATAACCGATCTCTACGCACCACAGTTTGAGCAGTTTGGCCTGGAGCTTTCCGGCAAGGGCGCTGTCTTTACCGGCGAGGTGGCAAACGATCGGGCGCACGGCCGCGCATGGATCATGCCTCTCTCCCCTGCCTGCATCGTCATGGAGCATTTCATCACCCCGACGCACGATATGTACCTGGCCGAATACACCCCCGAGCCATACGCCTGCGTGAGCGAGGTCAGCGCACCCACACTTACATGCATGCCCGAGGCTGGCATAACGCCCGCGAACCTTAAACCATTGCATGGACCGTGGCCAAACAATGCCGTTTGCAGCTTTATCCAAGATAGCTGTGGCGAGGAATTAAGCCCGCTGTTTGCGGGGGAGCTTTATCACTCGCGCTCGGTGCTCTTTTTGCCTGGATATTTTGACGAACTGGAGCACCGCTATCCCACCGAGTTCGCAGGAATCTTTGAGGCGTTTGCCGAGCCATGGCACGAGGA
>UQZC01000089.1 GCA_900545505.1 uncultured Collinsella sp. | reverse complement strand
ACAAGTCGCCCTTGCCCACGGGCTCAAACAGCTCAATGCGGGCGATGGCGGCGCGGCGACGGCGGTCGTCGGGCTTGAGGCCGCGCACATCGCGGTTGGCCGGGCGGCTGCCCAGCACCGTGCCCACGATCTGGCCGCGGTTGTTGGAACGCTCATAGCTCATCATCTCGTCGCCCGAGGTGCCGTCCTGATAGGCGTGCGTAAAGTCGCGGTTGAAGCAGCGCTTGAGCTGGCGCTGGCGGGCGGCGTCCTCGTCCTTATCTACGGCGACCCCGGCCAGCATGTCATCGATCTGATGACGATACACATCAACGATGGAGTACACGTAATCGGGCGCCTTCATGCGGCCCTCGAGCTTGAGCGACGCGGCGCCGGCGTCATACAGACGGCGAACAAGCTGTGAGGTGTTGGTGTCACGCGGGCATAGAGCGCGCTCGCGACCGGCAGGGGAGAGCGCGCGGCCGTTCTCGTCGATCAGCTCGTAGGGCAGGCGGCAGGGCTGAGCGCACATGCCGCGGTTGGCCGAGCGGCCCGCCATGGCAAAGCTCGAAAGCAGGCACAGGCCCGAGTAGCAAAAGCAGATGGCGCCATGGCTAAAGACCTCCAGGTCAACGTCGGGCGCGGCATCGTGAATGGCGGCAATCTCGTCGATGGAGAGCTCGCGCGAGAGGGTCACGCGGTCGGCGCCCTGCTCGCGGCACCAGATAGTCCCACGGTCATCGTGGATGTTCGCTTGGGTCGAGATATGTGTCTCGATGCCGGGCATGGTGCGTTTGACCTCAAAGAACAGGCCCCAGTCCTGGATAATGAAGGCATCGGCGCCCAGCGTGGAGCAGCGATGGATAAGTTGCAGCGCATCGCCCATCTCGGACTGCTTGATGACGATGTTGACCGTGACGTAGACGCGCGACCCGGCTAGATGCGCGGCGCGGCAGGCTTGCTCAAAGGCCTCGTCGGTAAAGTTGGTGGCCTTGCGGCGGGCGTTGAAGCTGCCCATGCCGCAGTAGATGGCGTCTGCCCCGGCGGCGAGTGCGGCGGCAAAGGGCTCGGGCCCTCCGGCGGGCGCCAAGAGCTCGGGTCTGCGGTTGGTGGTTCGACTGGCGGTTGCGGTCATATCCTGCCTTTCAAAATGCTCAGATACTCAAAAGTATAGTGATGCTGTTGCGGCGGACGAGCCCTGTGGCCCAAGCAGGATAAAGTCTTCAGCAGCCCTTGCAGCAAAAATGATCTGTTTCCCTCCGTTCCCTATGAATCACCTGATCCGATGGGAACGGAGGGAAACAGATCATTTTGAGCTTCACCGTCCGTTCGTGCCGTTCAGCGGCCGACAGGCACCGTTGGGCGATAAAATATTCTCGCAACGTGATAATAATCTTGCATCGCGCAGAAACCTTGAGTACTATCCCAAATCAAGCGCGGTGTTCAGACCGAATTGTGCCTCCCGGTGCGAACGCCGCGCTCACGCTCTCTATCTGATCGTAAGGAGAAAAACATGAGCAAGACCGTCGTGTCTTCCGATAACGCACCCGCAGCCATCGGCCCGTATTCCCCCGGTATCCAGACCGGCAACACGGTGTTCCTGTCCGGCCAGCTGGGCATCGACCCCGCAACTGGCAAGATGCCCGAGGGCGTCGAGGCCCAGGCTAAGCAGTCCCTTGCTAACGTCGAGGCTTTGCTGACCGCTGCAGGCGCCACCTTTGCCGATGTCGTCAAGACCACGGTCTACCTGGCCGACATCGCCGACTTCGCTGCGGTGAACGAGATCTACGCTTCCAAGTTCGAGGCTCCGTTCCCCGCGCGCAGCGCTTTCCAGGTTGCCGCCCTTCCGGCCGGCGGTCTGGTCGAGATCGAGGTCGTCGCCGCTCTCTAAGGCGTTGGCAACAACTAAACATGACATGTAAAAAGACCCTGCAGTACGAGCTGCAGGGTCTTTTGTCAAGCGATGCGACAAAAATGATCCGTTTCCCTCCGTCCCCAAGGGATAACGTTTAGCCTTCCTTGCGGACTTTTTGCAGGTAGCGGTAGACGCTGGGCTCCGAGATACCCAGCGCGGTGGCGGCGCAGGCCACGGCGCCCTTGAGCATGAACACCCCGTTGCCGTTGAGGTGGCGAATGACGTCAACGCGGTCGCTCTGACCAAGCGACGCTACATCCAGCCCGCGCGCGCTCAGCAACTCGGCAATGCTGCGGTCGATGAGCTCCTGCGTAGACTCCGAAAGGCTTTCGACCTCGATAGACGCGGGCTCTGCCTGTCTAGGGGCAGCGTCGAAGCACGCCATGAGCTGCTGAGCCATGGCGTTGATGGAGCGCACGGTCGAGAGGTCGGTATTGACGCAGAGCATGCCGACGATCTCGTTATTCTTGCGGATAAAGTACGTCGCTGACTCCAATGTCTTGCCACCGGCACCGCGGCCCTCGTAGCCCGTAATAAACGGCAGGTCGCGATACTTGGCGTCGTGCATGATCTTGAGTGCCAGATCGGTAGCGGGACCGCCGACCTTGCGGCCGCTCACGATACCGTTGCGGATATCGACGATGGCGTGGTCAGGATCCGAGAAATCGTGCAGGACGATCTCGCTGTTCTTACCGAGTACCTGCTCCAGGAAATCGACCATCGGCAAAAAGCGACGTACGGTCTCGTTCACGGGCAACTCCTTTGGGTTCTATCGAAGTGTTCATAACAATTTTTTATCATGGTAACACGCTGCTCATCATCTCGTATATCCGCAGGTACATTGCGTAATACAGACGAACGGTAGAAATTTGGCGGTAAACGGTCGACCAAAAGAAAAGTTAGATGTTATTTTGAACAGACACATTCCTGACCTGCGGAAATGCGTTATCTCAGCTGAAGAATAGTCTGATAACAAAAAATTATTATTGAGAATGAGAATCATCTTTAATACGATATGCAACGAAGGCACAACCTCAACCCCGCACTGCGTCACAATAGAGCGTTAGATGCGAAAACAACTATTTCGAGGATTGGTGGTCAAATGACCCAGGAGACGGTTACGAACGGCACTGAAGCCCTGTTCACTCGCGAAGGCATGCCGCCCGTTAAGGAAATGATCCCGTGTGCCCTTCAGCACGTACTGGCATCGTTTGCCGGCATTATTACCCCGGCGGTCATCATGGCCGGCGTCTACGGCTTTAATAGCCAGCAGAGCACCGACATCATTCAGGTTGCGCTCATTCTTTCGGCAATCGACACGGCCCTTCAGGCCTTCGCTCCCTTCCGTCGCATCGGCGGCGGCCTGCCCATCGTCATGGGCGTTTCGTTCGCGTTCCTGCCGGCCCTGCAGGCCATGGGCGCCTCGGGCTTTAGCTTTGGCGCGCTGTTGGGCGGCGAGATCGTCGGCGGCGCCGTTGCGGTCCTCTTTGGTCTGGCCTACAGCAAGATCAAGTGGCTGTTCCCGCCCGTCGTGACCGGTACGGTCATCTTCTCCATTGGCGTCTCTCTCTATCCCACGGCCGTCAAGTACATGGCCGGTGGCATGGGCACGCCGCTGTGGGGCACCCCGCAGGCCTGGTGCGTCGCTCTTATCACCTTCGCCGTGGTCTTTGCGCTCGCCAACTTTGGCAAGGGCACGCTCAAGCTGGGCTCCGTGTTCTTTGGCATGATCGTTGGCATGATCGTCTCCATCCCCTTTGGCATGATCGACTTCTCCAGCGTCGCCACCGCTCAGGTCTTCGCGCTTCCCAAGCTCATGCCCTACGCGCTCGAGTTTGATCCCGAGGTCTGCATTACCCTCGCTGTCGTGTTCCCCATGGTTGCCATCCAGGTTATCGGCGACGTCTCCGCTGCCTGCCTTGGTTCCATCGACCGTATGCCCACCGAGCGCGAGCTCTCCGGCGCTATCGTGTCTCAGGGCCTCACCTCTATGGTCGGCGGCCTGCTGGGCGGTCTTCCCACCAGCGCCCTTGGCCAGAACGTGGGCATCATCTGCTCCAACAAGGTCGTCAACAAGTGGGTCTTTGTGATCATCGCGGCCGTCTTTGCCATCGCCGGTCTGTTCCCGCAGCTCTCTGCCATCCTTTCCGCTATCCCGCAGCCCGTCATCGGCGGCGCGACCGTCGGCGTCTTTGGCACCATCACCATGAACGGCGTGCGCATGTTCACCCGCGAGGGCCTCACGCAGCGCACCACCACCATCGTCGGTACCTCCGTCGTCTTTGGCCTGGGTATCTGGATGGCCAGTGGTTGCCTTGCCGGCGAGGGTATGCCCACCTGGGTGTCCACCGTCATCGGCTCCAACGCCGTGACCCCCACCGCCATCATGGCCATCGTGCTCAACCTGATCCTTCCGCAGACGCCGGTCGTGGCTCAGCACATCGATGCCGCCAAGGATGCCGCTGTGAATCTGGTCCTGCCCGAGAGCAAGAAGTAGCCAATTCGGTGCTATTCGCCGGCGGACGCATCGCCTCGTCCGCCGGCGCCATGCGGCGCCAAGCCGCACTTCAAAGGGCTTGTCCCTTTGGTGAAGCGTTGACGGGAGAGGGCCCGTTTCCGGTGTAGGCCGGCGCTTCGCACTTCCGCCATGTCAGAGGTGTCAAACCCCGCCTCTGATGTTGAAGGGAGCATTTATGCTTCTGGTCGCTAACGGTTCCGTCTTTACCCGCAACGCTCAGACTCCGTTCATTCCCAACGGTGCGGTCGCCATTGACGGAGATACGATTGTCGAAGTGGGCCCCGAGCGCGAGCTCAAGGCCAAGTACCCGGATGCCGAGTACGTCGACGCCCAGGGCAACCTCATCATGCCCGGACTTATTAACTGCCACACCCACATCTACTCGGGTCTGGCCCGCGGCCTTGCCATTAAGGGCTGCAACCCCACCAACTTCCTGGAGAATCTTGAGCAGCAGTGGTGGAAGATTGACGACAACCTGACGCTCGACGGCACCAAGGCCAGCGCCTATGCCACGATTCTGGATTCCATCCGCGATGGCGTTACCACGATCTTCGATCACCACGCGAGCTTCTGCGAGATTCCGGGCAGCCTCTTTACCATTAAGGACGCCGCTCAGGAGTTGGGCATGCGTTCGTGCCTGTGCTACGAGGTCTCCGACCGCCGCGGTCAGGAAAAATGTGACCAGGCCATTGCCGAGAACGCCGAGTTTGCCCAGTGGGCCGCCAAGGAGCGTCGCGATAACGACAACCACATGATCGCCGCAATGTTTGGCGGTCACGCCACCTTTACGCTGTCGGACGAGACCATGGATAAGATGGCCGAGGCCAACAATGGCCTGACCGGCTTCCACATCCACGTGTGCGAGGGCATGAACGATGTGTGGGACTCCCGCCTCAACCGCGGCGGCATCAGCCCCGTCGAGCGCCTGCTGCAGCACAACCTGCTGGGTCCCGACACCATGCTGGGCCACTGCATCCATGTGACGCCCGCCGAGATGGATATCGTCAAGGAGTCCGGCACCTGGCTCGTCAACAACCCCGAATCCAATATGGGCAACGCCGTGGGCTGCGCCCCCGTGCTCGAATTCTTCCGCCGCGGCATCCCCGTGTGCATGGGCACCGACGCCTACACCCACGATATGCTCGAGAGCCTCAAGGTTTTCCTGATCATTCAGCGCCACAACGCCGCTATGCCCAACGTGGGCTGGTGCGAGGCCATGACGATGCTGTTCGAAAACAACGCCAAGATGGCCAGCAAGTACTTCGATCGCAAGCTCGGCGTGCTCGAGGCCGGCGCTGCCGCCGACGTCATCGTCATGGACTACAAGCCCTTTACGCCACTGAGCGAGGAGAACATCGACGGCCACATGCTCTTTGGCATGATGGGCAAAAACTGCCGCACCACCATCATCAACGGCCGCGTCCTGTACAAGGATCGTGAGTTCGTTGGCATTGATGAGGACAAGATAAACGCGTGGACCATGGCTGAGTCCAAGAAGCTCTGGAGCACGCTCAACGATCGCGCCTACTAATTACAAGTAGATTCACGCGCGCCGGATGTTTCGCCGCATCCGACGCGCGTATAGGCGACCTCCGCGGGGTCGCCGGCGCTGTGCTAGCGCTACACCGTATTTGCGCCCGCCGCGCGGTCTCGCCGGGCGTTACAGAGAGGAGCTCATTATGAGCGACATCATGAGGCCGATCCCGTTTTCGCAGCTGATGAACTGGATCATCGAGGAGCACAAGACTCAGGGCGCCGTCTTTGGCGTGCGCAAGATGGTCACGACCAACCAGGAGGGCGCGCTTCCCATTTTTGATGAGCGCATCGAGACTCCGTTTGGCCCGGCCGCCGGCCCCAACACGCAGCTTGCCCAGAACATCGTGGCATCCTACGTGGCCGGTTCCCGCTTCTTTGAGCTCAAGACCGTTCAGGTTATGGACGGCGAGGAGCTCTCCAAGTGTGTGAACAAGCCCTGCATCGTGGCACAGGACGAGTGCTACAACTGCGAGTGGTCGACCGAGCTCGAGGTTCCGCAGGCCTTTGCCGAGTACGTGAAGGCATGGTTCGCCTGCCACCTCATCGCTCGCGAGTACGGCCTGGGAAGCCCGGACGGCTTTGTCTTCAACATGTCCGTGGGCTATGACCTCGAGGGCATCAAGAGCCCCAAGGTCGACGCCTACATCGAGGGCATGAAGGACGCCAGCGGCTCCGAGGTTTGGAACGAGTGCCGCACCTGGGCGCTCGCTAACCTGGACAAGTTTGAGCATGTTGACGCCGCGTTTGTCGAGTCCATCCCGGCACGCATCTCCAACTCCATCACCGAGTCTACCCTGCACGGCTGCCCGCCGGCCGAGATCGAGCGCATCGCGACCTATCTGATCACCGAGAAGGGCCTCAACACCTACATCAAGTGCAAC
>UQZC01000088.1 GCA_900545505.1 uncultured Collinsella sp. | reverse complement strand
CTGGCCCGCTTTTTTGCTGCCTCGAAGTCGCATGGGTCGACCCCGCAATCAAAGACCCCCAGCCCTATAGCCGCAGTTTCGTCAGCAACGGCATTCGGGTAAGTCATCAAATCAAGATGGCAGTGTGCATCAAATAACCGGGGCTCCATCTCGGCGCGCTCCGCTAGTCTAAGCGCTGGCCATCGGCGCGCACGCGCTCGGTGCCGCGGCCGCTGATCTGGCGGATAACCTCGCCGGCAATCATCTGACCCATGATGGGCGGCATAAAGCTGGCGGTTCCCAGCTCGGTGCGCTCGTGGATGTTGGAAGGGTCGCGGGGCTGTGTCTTAACCGATTCCTCGCAGCTAAACAGTACATGCAGGCTCTTGATTCCGCGCTTCTTGCATTCTTTGCGCATGATGCGGCTCATGGGGTCACGTACCGTATCGAAAATGTCGGCAAAGCGGAGGCACTCGGGATGGAGCTTGTTGGCCCCGCCCATGGAGCTAACCAAACGAATGTCGTGGTCCTGAGCATATTTGGCAATGGTGAGCTTGGCCGAGATGGTGTCGATGGCGTCGACGACGTAGTCGAGCTTGCCGTCCGTCTGCTCCAAAACGCTCGCGAAGAAATCATCGATGTTGTCGCTCAGCAGGTATTCGGTGCGCTTGATGACGGTAGCGGTAGGGTTGATGTCGTGAATCATAGCCTCCATGACGTCGACTTTGCGCTTGCCGGCGGTGCTGTGAAAGGCGATGGCCTGGCGATTGATATTGCTGGGCGCGATGATGTCCTTGTCCAGAATGACGAAATGACCGATGCCGCCGCGGGCGAGTGCCTCGCAGCAGTTGGAGCCCACGCCTCCGCAGCCGAGCACTAGCACCGTAGCATCGGCGAGCTTATCGAGTGCCTCGCGGCCCATGATAATCTCGAGCTTGGTGTCGCGTGTCTCGATGGCGGCTGCGGCAACGGTTTCGGTCATAGATATCCTCCGATGGGGAAGCAGGTCGTGTTTTAGCTATCGCCATTATAGGTAATCGCCCATAGGTTGCGATGGCGTTTGCTTTGATGTGGTTTGAAGCATTGCGATTAGATAGTTAGACAAACATCTAAATATTGAGTATAGTGTGCACGTCATGAGAGATGATGAGAGGAGGTCTTATGCCGGGAGAGGGTTTTAAGGCGCTTGCCGATCCAACGCGACGGCGCATTTTGGAGTTGCTGCGCGAGGGCAATTGCACGGCGGGGGAGCTTGCCGAGCATTTCGATATCAGTAAGCCGTCGCTGAGCCATCACTTGGCGACGCTCAAAAACGCCGGGTTGGTGACCGAGGAGCGCCATGGCCAAAACATCGTATACAGCTTAAACACCACCGTCATGCAGGATTTAATTGGCTGGTTTATGGGCTTTACAAACACTGAAGGTGATAAGGATGAATAACGAAAACAAGGGCATTCACCCCACGGGGGTATCGTCGCGCGTGTGGATTGCGCTGGTCGCTCTGTGCGTCGCCAATGTCGTAGCGCACCTCATGGTGATGCCGAGCTTGCCTGCGCAGATTCCCACGCACTGGGGCGCGAACGGCGCCGTCGACGGTTGGGGTCCTAGCTGGATGGCCTTTGCGCTCGGTGTGCTGCCTCTGGCGCTTCTCGCAATGTTCTGCGTGGTGCCGCGCATCGACCCCAAAGGTGAGGCATATCGAACCTCGGGCAAGTTCTACCAGGGCTTCGTAATCGCCTTCACCTTGTTCATGTGCGCCATAAGCTGGCTGGGAGAGCTTACGGTCTGGGGCGTGGTGCCGGCGGTCGGTTCGGTTAACGTGCTGATTTCCGGTGTTGTCGGTTTGCTGTTCATCGGCGTAGGCAACTACTTGCCGCGTGTGAAGCAGAACTATACGCTCGGTATCAAGACACCTTGGGCGCTTGCCGATCCCGAGAACTGGCGCCGTACTCAGCGTTTTGGCGGCGCCTGCTTTATGGTGCTGGGTATTGGCCTGATTGTGATGGGCGTGGCAGGCAGCGTGCTTTCAAGTGAAGTCGTCGCCGCGGTGATTGCGGTTCTGGCGTTTGGTTCGGTTGGAGCCGTCTACGTCTACTCGTATCTGTTGTGGCGCAAATCGCAGCGAGCCGCTCGTTAAGGTTGCGGAAAACTAGCGTACGCAGTTCATAGTATGTTCCGGGGGACTTTTCCCAGGTAGTATTAGGGGGTGTGGGCAACCATACCCCTTTTTCGTTACGTTTCAGAGCTGGTTCCCTCATTTCGTTTCCACTAATGCGAATCAAGAATAGGGAAACAGCAGGTAGAAAGGATAGAACAGACATATGGCGGAGTTTATCTACCAGATGTATCAGGCTCGCAAGGCCCATGGCGACAAGGTAATCCTTGACGACGTGACCCTGAGCTTCTACCCCGGTGCCAAGATCGGCGTCGTGGGTCCCAACGGCATGGGCAAGTCGACCCTGCTCAAGATCATGGCCGGCATCGAGGAGGTCTCCAACGGCGATGCCAGGCTCACCCCCGGCTACACTGTGGGCATCCTGCAGCAGGAGCCGCCGCTCGACGACGACAAGACCGTCATCGAGAACGTGCGCATGGCGTTTGGCGATATGATCGCCAAAGTCGATCGCTTCAATAAGATCGGCGAGGAGATGTGCGACCCGGATTGCGACATGGACGCCCTCATGGCCGAGATGGGCAAGCTCCAGGACGAGATCGACGCCGCCGACGGCTGGGATATCGATTCCAAGCTCGGCCAGGCCATGGACGCCCTGCAGCTGCCCGATTCCGACATGCCGGTCAACGTACTTTCCGGCGGCGAGCGCCGTCGCGTGGCCCTGTGCAAGCTGCTGCTCGAGGCTCCCGACCTGCTGCTGCTCGACGAGCCCACGAACCACCTGGACGCCGAATCGATCCTGTGGCTCGAGCACTTCCTGCACAACTACCAGGGCGCGGTGCTTGCCGTCACGCACGATCGCTACTTCCTGGATAACGTTGCCGAGTGGATCTGCGAGGTCGACCGCGGTCACCTTTATCCCTACAAGGGCAACTACTCCACGTATCTGGAGACCAAGGCCGCCCGTATCGAGGCGCAGGGCAACCGCGACGCCAAGCTCGCCAAACGCATGGAGGCCGAGCTCGAGTGGGTACGCAGCTCGCCCAAGGCTCGCCAGGCCAAGAACAAGGCCCGTCTGGCTCGTTACGAGGAGATGGAGGCCGAGGCCCGCGCAAGCCAGAAGCTCGACTGGACCGACATCCGCATCCCCGTGGGCCCGCGTCTGGGCAACAAGGTGCTCGAGGCTCATCACCTGCACAAGGAGTTCGATGGCCGTGTGCTCATCGACGACCTATCGTTCACCCTGCCGCGCAACGGTATCGTGGGTGTCATCGGCCCCAACGGTGTGGGCAAGACCACGCTGTTCAAGACCATCGTGGGCTTGGAGCCGCTGACTTCGGGCGAGCTCGAGGTGGGCGAGACCGTCAAGATCTCCTATGTCGATCAGAACCGTTCTGGCATCGACCCCGATAAGAACCTGTGGGAGGTCGTCTCGGATGGCTTGGACCATATGATGGTCGGCGAGACCGAGGTTCCGAGCCGCGCTTATGTGGCGAGCTTTGGCTTTAAGGGCCAGGACCAGCAGAAGCGCGCTTGCGTACTCTCCGGTGGCGAGCGTAACCGTCTGAACTTGGCGCTTACGCTCAAGCAGGGCGGCAACCTGTTACTCCTCGACGAGCCCACGAACGACCTCGACGTCGAGACGCTGTCCTCTCTCGAGGCGGCACTGCTCGAGTTCCCGGGCTGCTCGGTGGTCATTAGCCACGACCGTATGTTCCTGGACCGCGTCGCCACGCACATTCTGGCGTGGGAGGGCACCGACGAGAATCCGGGCAACTGGTATTGGTTTGAGGGCAACTTTGAGGCCTATCAGGCCAATCGTATCGAGCGCCTGGGCGAGGACGCAGCCCAGCCGCATCGTATCCACCGCAAGCTGACGCGCGACTAGATCGTTACGCGGTTTTCCAAACCGCGTAACTGCTCGACGCTGCGCGGGTCGCAAGCACCCCATCTTGCCGTTCAAGCCGTCGCTCGCGTACCGAAGTACGCGTCGCTCCTCTTTCACGGCAACCTGGGGCACTTGCGGCCCGCTCGCTGTTGGTTACGCAACATCAACAAATAAAAACGGCTCAAATCCTGATTTGGATTTGAGCCGTTTGTCGTTACTGCTCGGGTTCTTCGACTTTATCGATGGCCCAGGTGGATCCGAGGCCACCGGTGGTGTTGCGGCGGATGCGCACGGCAACCTCGTGGCGCTCGCCGGCCTGCGTATAGTGCAGGGGGAAGCTTGCGCGGTTTCGCGCGGCCTCGATGGTACCGCGCTCGCGGGCGATCCAGTAGTACTCACCGACAATGCCGAGGGTATCGGCACCGTAGGGGAGATAGGTCGACAGCTGGTGTAGCAATGGGCCGGGGCAGAAGACCTCGGTTGCGAAATCGATGGGGAAGTCCTCGGGGATGGCGGGCGCTACGGGTGCGGGGGTTGGGGCCTCTGCGAGTACCGAAGCCGGTGCCGGTGCGGGAATTTGGTCGCAAGCAGAGGTGGGCACGGATTCGATGACGGGTGCGGGCTCCGGCGTCGCTCCCGGCTTGATCGTGGAATCTGCGGGCTCCACGGTGACGGGCGCGTCTGCAGCTGCGGTTTCAACCTCAACCTGCGTCGCGTCCTCGTTCTCGACGCTCGACTTTGCTTCGATGGGCGTGGATGCCATGGTGGTGATGCCGGCGTTGGCGTTCTCGGGGTCATAGACGACCGTGAGCGAGATGGCGGGCTGCGGCGTCTCGGGCTCCGGTGTCGACTCGGTAGCGTCTTGATCTGCGGGCTCGTCGGACTGATCGTCCTCGGCCTCGTCGCCAAAGACATCGCTGTTTTGGAACGCAGACGGCTCGGGTTGGTCAGCGGCTTCTTCGGTTGTCGACTTGGGCGCTTCGTTGAGCTCCACAGTGGCTTCCTGCTCGGATATGACTTCGGAATCGGTCGTGGCGGCGATTTCGGTTTCGGCTTCTGCCGTTACCTCAATAGCAACTTCGATCTCTGTCTCGGGCTCGGGTTCCGGCGCGGCTTCAACCATGGCTTCGGGCTCGGGACGCTTAACGTGCTTGGGGCGCACGGCCTTGAGGTCCTTCTCACCGCGCTTTTTCTTTTTGTAGGACTGCTTGGCGCCCTTGGTGGTCTTGGGCTTGTCCTCGCCCTTGGCAAGCGCAGCATCCCAGGCCTCGTTGGCGATGACCGTGGCATACAGGCGGCCGCCTTTAAAGACGGTCAGCTTAATGCAGTCGTCGAGCTCCTCGAGCAGCTCGCGCGTGGACTCGAAGCCCAGGTCATAAGCGGTCATGTCGCCAGCGGCGAGCGCCTCCTCGACCTGCGTCATAAACGTTTGCTTGCCACATCCAATCGCATCGCGCAGCAGGCGATACAGATAGATGTGGTTGCCCAGCGAAAGCGTGGGCCTAACTATTGTCTTGCTCATGGCAAATCTCCTCTTTACACATGTAAAGCATCTTACCATCGCATGGCGTTCGCCATGGCGGCGCCCAAGGCAAACGGGCGCGAACCGCTTTCGATTCGCGCCCGTTGTACAGGTCGGTTATCTATGAGAGGCAAACGTGCTTAGTTGCCCGATGCCGTGCCTTGGCTCGAGTTGTCAGATGCCGTGCCGGAAGCGGTTCCGCTCGAGCTGTTGGTGTTGTTACTGTCTGCCGTGCCCGTTCCCGACGTGGTGTCGCTCGTCTGGCCTCCCGTGTTCGGCTGTGAACCGTCAGTCGTTTGGCTTGAGTCGGTCGTGCCGGACGGCGTGCCACTGTTGGCCGTAGAGGAATCGGTGCCCTGCGATTGGTTTTGGGTGTTCGAGGACGAATTGGCAGAGGTAGGACTGTCTTGCGTGTCGTCCGTCTGTGCCTGCTGATCCTGCGGCTGAGTGTTGCCATTTGCATCGCTCTCGGTCGTGCGCGACGACAGGATTGGCTCGGGACGCTCGCCCAGACCCTCACCGGCAGTGGTGATAAGGATGGCGCCGGCGCAGGCGATGACCGCGACGATGGCGATGGCGATCGAGAAGACGATGACCTTCTTTTGTGTCTGGCTGCGCTCTGCCGCCGCCTTGGCGCGCAGACTGTTGGGGGCGACGCGCGCCGTGGTCGCGCGTCCCGCAACCTGGCGCATCTCCTGCGTGGTCGCGGCGCCACCTAGGTGCTCCTCGACATCGGGCTCAACGGGCTCGTAGGCGCCGGCAGGGTAGTCGACAGCGGCATGCGTGCCCTTGATTGCTTCGGCGCTGGCGGAGATAAAGTGGCGATAGACCTGCGAGGACACAACAGTGATGACTGAGCTCACAGCGGCACCAATCACCGAGCCGGCAATGCCGATCTTTGAAGCAAGCGCCACGCTCGTGGCGGCAGCTGCGGCGCCGGCGATGATCTGGGGAATGGAAATGTCGTCAAACAGGCCCTTTTTGGGCGCGATGGCCATGGTCTGTCCGATGGAATGGTTCTCGTGCACGCCGTTGTTGAGCGATGCCGGCGTCATGACGCGCGTGCGCGGCGCGTCGGTGTACTTGGTTGTCATACGGGGTCCTCCCGGTGTAAATCTGCTTCGTTTCGTGTAGCCATCAGGGTACCCACCAGATGTGAATCGTACGTGACATTTAACAGATACCATCAACTCATCAATAGCTCACCAAGTTGGTGGGATGCGGTTACACCCGGCGGTTGAACTACAATAGGGCTTGCTAATTGTTGTGAATGGCGTTTACGCACGGGAGCATTCTTATGAATCTTCACCTTTCTCAGAGATCGGAAG
>UQZC01000087.1 GCA_900545505.1 uncultured Collinsella sp. | reverse complement strand
GCGCGTGTTCCAGCCGTCAAGTCGGCCACCGACGCACTCGTCAATGCGCTCGCTCTCAAGCCGCACAAGCTGGGCACCGACAAGTAACCTGCAGCGCAAACTTCCCACATCCGGAGGGGGTGTCTGCCACGGCAGACACCCCCTCCGGCAGTTAGGGACACTCCTGGCGCAGCCAATGAAGACCTCTACGGATGAATTCCAGGCCGCTCCGTCGCTCCAGACATCGTTTCCGCGCCTCGTGCCTGCCCCAAACAATCAAAACAAGCCCTTTTCGCCGCACCCTCAAAGGTCTGTGGGCAAAAAAGGGCAAATATGAGTACTGTTACCATTTTAGTAGCAGGCAAAACCACCCAAAATGACGTCCGAGCGACCCCTACAACCCCCTAAAGCAGCCAACCTGACTGGTTTAAGGCGTATTGGAGCCAATTTTAATGAACATACTAAAGGCTATGTTCATTATCTTTTAGGATGTAAATGCTATTCACTTAGCAACAGTACTCATATTTGGCATTTTTTGTCCATTGCTATATAACTAACACCCTATAGCAGACAAAAAACAGGCCGCAGCCCATCGCTGCGGCCTGTTTGGAGTCCAAAAGAGGCGCTAAGCGCTGTAACCCATCGCCTGCAGAACAAACATGACGACCGTGAGCACCGTAATCACACCGATAGTCGCCCAAGTGAGCACATTCCACACGCGGCCGTTGCGGTTAGCGCCCATAATGTGACGGTCAGCGGCAATAACCACCTGGAACACCAGAACCACGGGCAGTAGCACGCCATTGATGACCTGCGAGGTCATCATAATCTGGAACAGATCGACGCCGGGCATAAGCACCAGCACGGCAGAGATACCGATGATGGCCGTAATGATGCCGCGATAGACCGGGGCCTCGTCCCAGCTGCGGTCGGCACCGCGCTCCCAGCCAAATGCCTCGCAGATAGCGCTCGACGTAACGCCCGGCAGCACGCAGGCAGCCAAGAAGCTCGCCGCGACCAGGCCCGAGGCAAACAGTACCGTGGACCACTGACCCGCAATAGGCTCCAACGCGCGGGCAGCATCGGCGGCATCGCTAATCTGAATACCCGCCGGGAACAACACCGTACCGGTCGTGATGATAATAAAGCCGGCAATGACATCGGCGGCAAGCGAGCCGCTCACGGTATCGATGCGCTGCAGCACGATATCGTCCTCGCCCGCGTTCTTATCGACCACGTTGTTCTGCGCCAAGAAAATCATCCACGGCGCGATGGTGGTACCGATCGTTGCGACCACGAGCGACACGTAGTTGGGATCATTTTGAATGTTAGGCACGACCAGGTCGACCGCGACCTCGCCCCAGTTGGGGCCGGCCATAAACGCGGCGACGACGTAGGTCACGAACACGCAGCTTACCAGCAGCAAAATCTTCTCGATGCGCTGGAAACTGCCCGACATGGTAAGCATCCACACCAGCAGCGCCACGAGCGGCACCGAGATGCTCGCCGGCACGCCAAACAGAGCAAGGCCACTCGCGATACCCGCGAACTCCGAGATGGTCACCGCCGTGTTGGCGATCAACAGCGCCGCCATGGCCAACACGCTCTTGCGCACGCCAAAGCGCTCGCGAATGAGCGACGCCAGGCCCTTACCCGTGACGCATCCGCAGCGCGCCGCGGTCTCCTGCGTCACGATAAGCAGCACGGTCATGACGGGAAGCATCCAGAGCATCTTGTAGCCATAGCTGGCGCCCGCGCTGGAATACGTTGCAATGCCGCCGGCGTCATTGCCCGAAAGCGCCGCCAGCAGACCGGGACCCATAGCGCCAAAGATGGCCGCGATGGTCAACTTTTGCTTGGTGCCCGACTTTTGCTTGGTATTTTGCACGCGACCACCTAACCAATGACCGACATGGTGAGCAGCACCGCAGCGGCGCAGTACGCCACGCACGAGATCATGACGGCAATAACGTTCATGGCGGTGCCCGACGTGTTGAGGTCATGCTCGTCACGCCAGAACAGCACCATCAGGTAAATCACGGCGCTCATGTTGCCAACCAGGCAAATGATGGCAGCGATATTAAAGCACCCGGTAAAGAGTTGCTCCTCAAACATGGGCGCATCGGGGAACGCAGCGGTGCGCACCAGCTGGGCGCACAGATAGGTCACGAGTGACAGAATCAGGCCCATGCCCGTGCTCTGGAAGAAGAACCCCAGATACGGCTTGGGCTCGTCGTCGTGACCGTCATACTCCAGGAAGTAGTTCTTGACGAACGACACCATACGCGAGGCAGCCAGCAACACGAGCGGCATGGCGCACATGGGGAACACCACCAAATGCGCGGAGCCGAGTGCCGTTCCCAACACGGTCGCCATAATGCACGAGGCAATGCCCCACACGACAACCCAGTACTGGCGATGCACAAACCAGCTGAGCACGTTCGTCGAGTCGTCCGACGCGCTATCGCCCGAGCCGACACCGGCGATCTGCAGGTCCTCCTGATGCTCCTCGGCGATAACATCCATGGCGTCGTCGAAGGTCACGATACCCAGGATATGGCGGTTCTCGTCGCAGACAGGGATGGCAACCAGGTCGTACTTGGTCATCTCGTCCGTCACGTCTTCCTGGTCCTCGTCGGGCGACACATAGACCAGGTCGCGATAGGCCAGCTGACCCAGCGTGGCGTCGCGGTCGGCTACGATCAGCGTGCGCAGCGAAAGCACGCCGGTCAGCATGCCGCTCGGATCCTCGGTATAGACGTAGTAGACGCTCTCAAAGTCCTCGTCGAGCTCGCGAATCGCCTCGATGGCGTCACCGACCGTTGCCGTGGCGGGCAGGGAGACAAACTCCGAGGTCATGATGCGGCCGGCGGTATTGTCCTCATGCCCCAGCAGGTTACGAATCGCCTTCTCCTCCTTGACGCCCATCAGGCGCAGGAGCTTCTCGGCCTTCTCGTAATCGAGCTCGTCGATCAGGTCGGCTGCATCGTCCGGGTCCATCATGGCCAGCATCGACGATGCGTCCGTGTCGGACAGGCCCTCGAGCATCTCGGTCATAAGCTCGTCGTCATCGAACTCCGAGATGGCCTCGGCGGCCTGGGCAGTATCGAGCTGCGCAAACACCTGCGCACGTAGGCGCGGGTCGAGCTGCTCGATAATGTCGGCGATGTCGGCAGGATGCAGCTCGCCGAGCGTCTTGTGCGACACCGAGAGTTGAATGTTCTTGGTCGAGCGATCGAGCAGGTCCATGTAGGACCAAGCGATGATGTCCTCACTGAGCGGCTTGCCCAGGTGCTTCATAAAGCCTTCGACGATATGCTCGAGCGCGGGGCTGATGGCGCGTAGCAGACCGCGGGCACCGACCTCGGCGCCCAGCAGGCGCAGCTGGTTTTCGCCCGACATGGAAAACTTGATGTCGTTTACGCGCACGACCTTCATGCCCTGCGTGTCGACGATCTGCTTGTTGAGCACGTCGCGGGCGAGCAGGAGTTCGGTCGGCTGCAGGTACGAAAAACGGATTTCGGTGGCCGACGTCTTAAGGTGTACACCCGTCTCGTCGATACGGTCGACCCATTTGCGCCAGCTGATCATAAACGGCGTCTTGCCGGGTCCGCGGAACGCGAGCGACGTCACGTGCGGAAAAACTTCGCCGGTAGCAATACCAAAATCGTTGACCACGCCGAGCTTTTCGCCGTCGACGTCCAAGACCGGCAGTTTGAGCATCTCACTCAGATAATTCAATGGTGCTCCCCATCATAATTCCTCCGGACGCGGCCGCGCGTGCGGCGTCCGGGGGCTTCTGGATATGTATACGCATGCGCGGGCGGCACGCCGCTCGACGCTTACACCCCGTGCATGCGCAAAAAGCACCTGCATGGGGTCATCGACTGTATGGTCGAGGTTTGGATTTCACCTGTAACCTTTCTCTTGACCCTCATTAACCGCAGTAACTATAGCATCAGCATCGCCCTGCGGCATCGAATTTATGCGCTGCACATTGCAGGCATACCAAACACTGACGCATCCGTGACATAGTCATTGGGGACGTTCTAAAATGACTACCCAATGACTACTCTGTGGTGTCGTCGTCCTCGGCAAGTTGGGGGAACACGGCGTCCTTGGGCATGGTGACCTTCGTCAGCGAGGTGAGCTTTTTGCTCAGCGACGTGTCCGTCTTGACCAGGTCGCTGAGCGTCACGATCTTGTAGCCGTCGGCAATGAGGCCGTCGATAATCTGCGGCAGCGCCTCGAGCGTCTGCTCGGCGCATTCGTCTCTATCGGTGAGCAGCACGATATTGCCCGGCGTCACCGAATCGAGCACCGTCGAGACCTGCTCGTCGGCACCGTTGAGCAGCCAGTCGCCCGAGTCAATATTCCACGAGACCACGGCGGAGACCAGGTCCATCGCATCAATCCAGTTTTGCTCGTCAAAGGCAGCGTAGGGAGCACGCAGTAGCATCGTCTTCACGCCGGTCGCCGACTTAATCGCATCGGTGCCTTTCGGGATCTGTTCGCGTACCGCCTCACGGTCCTGACCCTTGAGCGAATCGTCGCTGTAGCTGTTGGATCCGATCTCGCACCCGGCATCGACAATCGCCTTGGCCGTGGCAGGCGAGGCCTCGGCCGCATCGCCCGAAAGGAAGAACGTCGCGGTGACGCCCTTTTCCTTGAGCACCTGCAAGATCTGTTTGGTGGCGCCGCTCGGACCCTCGTCAAACGTCAGCGCCACGTACTTTTTGTTGCCCTTGGGCGCCACGCTGGCGCACGCAACAACGCAATCGGTGGCGGGCACAACCTCGCCGCGGTCTTGCGTCTTGCCCGACTGCTCACCAACCCACACCTCGGAGCGGCCCTGGACACCCCACGTCTGCACATACTCGATAGCGCCCGTACCCTCGACCTTGAGCTTGGGCTCGATAACCGTAGCCTGAACCTCGTGCTTCTCGTAGGTGTTACGGCCATCCTTGACCGTCACCTTCTCGCCGCCCTCAAGTTCGCGGCTACCCCATTTGCCCTGTTTCACGCGCTTGCCGTCGACCTTCACCGACAGCTTTTCGCCCCCATGGCGCTTGAGCACGCTGTCATCGACGGCCAGCAGGTCGCCTGCGTCGTAGGTGTCAGTCAACTCCTGGTCGTCGATGAGATTCTGCAGCGTAGAGCCCACACGCACCGCGGTCTTCTGGCCGTTGAGCTCCACGTCCACACTGCGGTTGACGTAGCCCACGACGGCAGCGATAAACAGCACGAGCGCGCAACCCACGGCGATGAGCGCGTAGGGCAGGCGAGACGAACGACGGGGCGTACGGCTGTTGCCGATGCGCGCACTGCGGTCGCTAAAGCCGCGGCTATGGTTGAGATACATCGCGCCGGGCTTACGGTGACGCTTGCGCTGACCGCTGGGCAGCTGCCCCAGGTCGCGGCGCGCCGTCGGACGCGTACCCGAACGCCCGTTTAAGTTGGATCCGTTTTGGCGCATGTGCCCTCCCCCATAAACACAGCAAGCCGGAGCAACAGGTCTCCGGCTTGCCTCCCATCATTTGGTACGTCGCTATTTTGTAGCTTTTGACGAGCCTCCGCTCGCCTTTTGGTATTCGTCCTTAAAGGCCTTGAACATGCCGCGCGTCTTGCCGAGCTGCTTGCCCAGTGCGCGACTGCCCTTGTCCACGGCAACCGATCCCTTGTCGTCGAGCACCTTGGCGCCCTTCTTGACCTTATCGCCCACCACGACGCTTGCCTCGGCAGCCTTTGCGGCGGCGCCGCCCGAATACCCGAGCGACTTGACCTCGTCCGAGACGACCATCGCGCCGTTCTCGTAGCCGCGCAGCATCGTCGGCGGCACCTGCGTGTCACCAACCAAAACACTCGAAGCAGCACCGGCGGTCACATAGAACGTCTGCACGACACCCGAACGCGGCTTGAACTCCACATCCGAGCAATAGCCCACGACATCGCCCGACTCCGTGCGCACGTCCATGCCAACCCAGATAATGCAATCGTCCAGGTTGATGTCGAGGCGCTTGGCCGCAGCGGCATCGTAGGTGCCCTTGACGTCGTCAACCGCGATGGCGCCCTCGTAGACGCCAATGGCATCGAGCGCCACAAATCGGTCGGGGCGCTCGATCATACCCGCGATATCGGACTGGCGAACCATAAAGCCCACCACGCGCGTACCGCCCGGGGTAAAGACCGGAAAGTGAATCTTGCCGAGCTTTTTAGGGCTGCGCGGCGTGCCATCTTTTTTGGTGCGCTTGTCCTCGGTAGGCTTGCGATAGATCTTGGCGCCGACAAAATCCCCGGCGCGCATTATGCCTCGGTCGAGGGCTCCGCAGCCTCGGTATCAGCCTCGACGGCGTTCTCGACCACGACATCGGCGGCGGGCGTCACGTTGCCGCCCGAGATGGCGTCGTTGAGCTGCTCGCGTAGCTGGTCCATGCGCTCGCGAGCAAGATCGACCTTGGCACGCAGGTCATCGGTCTTGGCGTCGACCATCGGGCCAAAATCGTTGACCGCGGCGCGGGCCTCCTCGGCACCGTGCTCGTAGGTGTCGCGCATGTTATCCCAGGCGTCGTTGGCGATATCGGCAGCCATGGCGCGGGTCTCGGCGCCCGAGCGCGGAGCCAGGGCGACGCCGATGATGGCGCCGGCGGCAGCACCGAAGAGCGCACCCGAGATAAAGTTGAAAGTCTTACCCATGTTCATTCCTCTCCTGCGGGCACCTCGGCGCCCACCGTTTGAATGTTGTCCATTATACCCGCAGCACTGCGCTTGCCGTCTTGCTCATCTGCGTACGGTAAAGGCGCAGGTACATAATGGTGATAAGCGAGTGAGCCTACTCCTGCGGCACGGCCGGCATGGCCACCGTGGCGGCCGGGTCTTCGCCGGCGCCGTCAACGAGCGGCAGCGT
>UQZC01000086.1 GCA_900545505.1 uncultured Collinsella sp. | reverse complement strand
GTCATCGGCCGCCCGCTGTTTTTGGTTGTTGGGCCCGCCCCCGCCGTTCGCAATCTTATTGTTGCCGCGCTCGAGGCGCACGGCTTGCGTCATATGGCCGTGGAGACCGCCCATGCCGCCATCGCCGCCGCCTCATCGCAGGCACCGAGCATTGTGCTGCTCGACCTGGGTCTGCCCGATATGGACGGCGTCAAGGTGGTGGAGTCGGTGCGCGCATGGTCGGGCATGCCGATCATCGTGGTCTCGGCGCGCAGTGAGGATGCGGACAAGATTCGCGCGCTCGATGCTGGCGCCGACGACTACCTGACCAAGCCGTTTTCGGTCGAGGAGCTGCTCGCGCGCATTCGCACGACGCTCAGGCGCCTCTCGTATGCGCAAACGGGCGGTGTTGCCTCCGAGGGCTCGTTCGATACCGGTGAGCTGCATATCGATTTTGATGCCGGCATCGCCACGATGGATGGCGAGGAGCTGCATCTGACGCCGATTGAGTACAAATTGTTATGCCTGCTAGCGCACAACGCCGACAAGGTGCTGACGCACCAGTTTATCCTGCACGAGATTTGGGGCACGGCAACCAAGAGCGACCTGGCGAGCCTGCGTGTCTTTATGGGCACGCTGCGTAAGAAGATTGAGTCCGACCCCGCGCATCCGCGCTATATCCAAACGCACGTGGGTATCGGCTATCGCCTGGTCACCCAAGGGTAGGACGGCGTCCGCCATCCCACCATGAGTTGCGGTGAAATACGGTCTAAATTTACCTAACTCCAGGTAAAGCAGTCCGTATTCCACCGCAACTTTGTTTATTTGCCCTTGAGCTTGCTGGCGTAGAACTTCTTCTTTTTGGGCTTGCCGGCAGAGGAGGGCTTGCCAGCAAAGTTAGACTTGCCGTTGCCAGCCTGCGCGTGCGCGGGCGCTGCCGCGCGAGGCTTGCGGGCTTCGGGATTGCGCAGCTCCTCGACGCGCTCGGCAATCTCCTCGGCGCTAAAGCCGACCTCGGCCATGGCGTCCTCGATGGGCAGGCGGCGCACGATATAGCAATGGTGCACCTTCTGGTTGCGTGCGAAGTCCTCGGGAATGGTCTGCGCCGTAATGTCCTCCAGCACGACGCCCGCGCGCGCGAGCTTGCGCGTCTCGGGGCGGAAGCCGCGCAGGTTGCAGCTAAAGATGGCGTGGCCGCCCTGTGCGAGCAGGCGCGATACGCCGGCCAAAAGCTCAACATGGTCGCGCTGGACATCCCAGGTGCGGCGGCCCATCTTGGACGAGTTCGAAAACGTGGGCGGGTCGACAAAGATCAGGTCCCAGCGGTTGCGCGTCTGGCGCTGGTCACGAATCCAGGCGAGCACGTCGTCGCGCACAAAGTGATGCTGCGGCCCCACAAAGCCGTTCTGGCGCATGTTGCGCTCGGCCCAGTCTAGGTAGGTGTTCGAGAGGTCGACCGTCACGGTCTCCTCGACGCCGCCGTCTGCCGCATAGCAGGTGGCGGTGCCGGTATAGGCGAACAGATTGAGGAAGCGGCGTGCCTGCTTGGCGTGCTCGCGCACCAGGTTGCGGGTGACGCGGTGGTCCAGGAAGATGCCCACATCCAAATAGTCGTCAAAGTTGACGGCAAAGGTAAGGCCGCCCTCTTCGATGAGCGGTAGGCGACGGCGCGCGATGTTGGCGCGCTCGCCCGAGCCACCCTTGCCGGCGCCCTGCTTGCCGTACTGCGAGCCGCCGCGCGAGCGCATGCGGGCCTTGGCGTGCACATGCTCGGCGGGAACATCCAGGATGCGCGGCGCGATGGCCAAGATGTCGAGCATACGGGCCTGGGCCAGTGCGGGGTCGATGGTCTTGGGCGCGGCGTATTCGGCGACGACGAGCCAGCGGCCCGGCGTCTGCGGGCAGCCCTCGTACAGGTCGATGGCGGCGGAGTAATCGGGCAGGTCGGCATCGTAGACGCGGTAGCAGCTCACGCCCTCGCGCTTGGCCCACTTGCGACGCAGACGGGCGTTCTTGCGCAGGCGGTTGGCGAACTGCTCGGACTCCGGGATGAGCACGGGCAGCGGCTTTCCGTCGCCCCGGCCGGGGGGGGGCGGGGGGTGACCGCGCCGGCTTGCCGTCGCCCAGGTCGAGTGTGGCAGCGGGTTCGGGCATGGGGGCGTTGGCGGCTTCGTCTTGAGCGTCTGCGGTCTGCTCCTCGGCATCTGCGCTGGTCGCAGCCTCGAATGCCGAGGCGGCGCGGTCGAGCGAGGGCCAAACCTCAATAGCCGCCTCCTCGTTATTGGGCATGACGGCGATGGAGCGCGCGGGCTCGGCGTGGAGCGCGCGGGCCATAAGGCCATCGCGGGTGAGCGCGGCGACCGGCGCGGCGATAAGCTCGGGCGCGCGGCGCAGCTCACCGACCAGTGTCATGGCGTCGTGCATGAGCGGAAGCGGGGTCTCGGTGGTGTCTGCGACCACGGCGGCGCCGGTGGCAGCGCCCACATGGTCCAGCACGGTGGCGGGCTTGGCAGCGCAAAAGTCGACAAAACGCTTGTAGCCGGCACACTTGACCATGCGCTCGGCGGTCTTGCGGGCGGTGGGGTCAATGTCCATGGCCACGATGCGCGCCTGGCGCTCGCGCGCTGCCGCCTCGCGCTCGCGCGCCTCGGCAAGCAGCTGCTCCCACAGAGCGGCGTCGTGTAGCTGCCAGCCCTCAAAGCCCCAGCGCTCGCGTGCGGCGCCCGGGGCGCGGTCGGTCAGAATGTTCACGGCTTCCAGCAACAGGCCGCCGCCGGCGCACGAGGCATCGATTAGCGTGGGAAGGGCTTCATTCTCGTAATCGTCGGCCGTCAACTCGCGCTCGCACAGTGCGGTCCAGCCGACCTGCGCCAGCACCAGGGCGGCGTAGTCGGGGCGCAACACGTGCGCACCCTCGCCGGCACGGGTCGCCGCGGGCGGCAGGCGCTTGAACAGCGGGTCGCCCGAAAGGTCCAGGCTGATGCTCGCGCGGCGCTGGCGCAGCGAAAGCAGTAGGTGAACATCGGGGTCGGCGGCGTCGACATCGGCACGACGGCCCGTGGCCTCGGCCAAGCGGTCGCACAATGCGTCCTTGGCGCGCAGGGCCGAGAAGCGCGTGTTGCGCAGCTGCTCGGTCACGCCGCGGGCGGTGATGGCGATGGTGGCACCGGGGCGGATGATGGTCTCCCAGGCGATGTCGTAAACGCTGTCGTACAGTTCATCGGCATCCTGCGCCTCAAAGCGCCCGAGTACCACGAACACACGGCTCGCCAGGCGCGACCACAGACAGGCGCGGTAGCCTTCTTCGAGCTCGCCCTCAAATGTAGCGCGGCCCTTTAGCCGGCGAACATGCGAAAGCCCGAGGCGTTTAAGCTCATCGGCGAGTGCGGACTCAAAGCCCTCGGGGCAGCTTGCGTAAAATTCCATGGGTGACCTCTCTGGTTGCGTCGCTCCATTATATGATGGATGCTTCGTTTGCCCTTATCCTCGAAAGGAACCCATATGATTGATGCGTGTCCCGAACCCGCTGTGCTCTTTTTTGACGTGGACGGCACGCTGACGTCGTTCGATCCCGACAACATGACCGACAAGGACTTTTCGGCGGTTCGCCCCTCGCAGGCGGTCGTCGAGGCGTTTCATCGTCTGCGCGACGCGGGACACAAGGCGTTTATCTGCACGGGTCGCCCCCTGTGGCTCATCGCCGATAGCTTGCGTGCGCTCGACCCCGCGGGCGTCGTTGCCATGGCGGGCGCCACGCTCGAGGTCGAGGGCCGCGTGGTGTATGAGGACTGCTTTGACGAAGACATTGTTGAGGAGCTTGCACGCCGTATGGCCGCGGCAGGGATTGAAGCCTTTTTCGAGACCAACGTGGCTACTTTTGCCCTGGAACCCGCGGGTGTTGAGCAGTCGTCTCTGATTGGCACTTCTGTGGTGCACAGCACCGAGGAAATGCGCGTCGACGGCCGTCTGCGCGTGGGCAAGGTATGCCTCAGTGTGCCCAGTTTGGCTCGCGTGGCCAACGATGACGGCTTTATCGATCGCGAGTTTGAGCTGTGCAACACCGGTGGCCAGAATCGCGAGCTGAGCCCCAAGGGCATTGACAAGGGCGTGGGCGTGGCGCGAGCGCTGGAATACCTGGGTCGCACCGGCAACGCGCGCACCTTTGGCTTTGGCGATTCCGGCAACGATCTGGGTATGCTCGCCGCTGTCGAGACGGCCGTGGCCATGGGCAACGCTATGCCCGAGGTCAAGGCGCTCGCCGACTACGTGACTGATGATGTCGCACACGACGGCACCGTCACAGCGATGCAGCATTTCGGCCTCATCTAATGAATCCCACGTTCTGACGTTTGCTCAAACTGCGACTCTTTGCTTTTGCATGCTCAATCGATTTATCAATCCAAACACTGAGGTGTTTATACCGTTTGCCGAGAAGATAAAAAACCGCAGCTCACGCCTTGATAAACGTAGGTAAAGTGTTTAGCAGTTTAACGCCCATGTGCAAGCGAAAGGAATCAGGCAGATGGCAATCAAGGTGTTCGCTGACGGTGCAAACCTCGAAGGCATGCTCGACATGTACGAGAACGGCAACGTTCAGGGTTTCACGACCAACCCGTCCCTTATGAAGAAGGGCGGCGTGATGGATTACCGCGCGTTTGCCAAAGAGGTCCTGGCTCACATCACCGATGTGTCCGTCTCGTTTGAGGTCTTTGCCGACGACGTCGAGACCATGGAGGTCGAGGCCCGCGAGATCGCTACCTGGGCCGAGAACGTCTACGTCAAAATTCCGTGCGTGACCACCAAGGGCGAGTCCACCGCCGAGCTGGTCCGCAAGCTTTCCGCCGACGGCATCAAGGTCAACGTCACTACCATCTTTACGCCTACGCAGGTCGATGAGATGGTCGAAGCCGTTGACGCCGAGACGCCGTCCATCATCTCGCTCTTTGCCGGCCGTATCGCCGATACCGGCGTCGACCCCATTCCGTTTATGACGGAGTCGGTCAAGAAGGCCGCCGCCAAGCCCAACTGTGAGGTCCTGTGGGCGTCCACGCGCGAGCTCATCAACATTTACCAGGCCGAGGCCTGTGGTTGCCAGATCATCACGGTGCCCAACAGCATCCTGGCCAAGCGCAAGAACATCGGTCGCGACCCGTACGAGGTCTCGCTCGACACCGTTCGCGGTTTTGCCAAGGATATCGCCGCTTTGGGCTTCCATATTCTGCCGTAGGGCGAACACTGGCTGCGCCATGGGCTGTTCGCCCCGGCCTTCCCTTTCCCTATCGCTCACGCGCTTTGCGAGGGTCGCGCTAGGGAAAGGGAAGGCCGGGGCTGCCGGCACGAGCTTGCCGGTAGGTTGGCGATAGGCTTCCATATCCTGCCGTGGGCAAAGGTACCCCTGCCTGCGCCGTGCAAAATTGAGAGTATTCAGCAAGGTAAAGGCTTTTACCAGTTTACCGAAGCATGGAACAGCCCCCGTTCTGGCTCTAATGTCGCTAAAACGGGGGCTGTTTTTGACGTTATTGTCTCTGTGGGGCGTTCGGAACGGCGGAAATTACAGAATACTCGCGATTTTGCACGTCGCTACAGGGGGTACCCTTGCTTTGGCGGTTTACTTCCCCTGCACCATGGTGAGCGAGATCTTCTTGCGGTCGCGATCGACCTTTTCGACCCACACCTTGACCGTGTCACCGACGCGCACGACGTCGCTCGGGTGCTTGACGAAGCGGTTGGCCAGCTTGGAGATGTGCACGAGGCCGTCCTGGTGCACGCCCACGTCGACGAAGGCGCCAAAGTCCACAACGTTGCGCACCGTGCCCTTGAGCTCCATGCCGGGCTCCAGGTCGTCGATGGAAAGCGCCGAGCGGCTAAAGACCACCTCGGGCGCGTCGTCGCGCGGGTCGCGACCGGGCTTCTTGAGCTCGTTGACAATGTCGATGAGCGTGAGAGTACCGCAGTCCAGGTCGCTTGCCAGCGCCGAGATGCTGCCCAGGCGGCGCTCGATGTCGGGCACGCCGCCGCGGCTGAGCTCGCTTGCCGCAACGCCGGCGCGCTCCAGGACGGCCGTGGCTACCTCGTAGCTCTCGGGGTGGACGCTTGTCGCGTCGAGCGGGTTCTTGCCACCGCTAATGCGCAAAAAGCCCGCGGCGTTGAGGTATGCCTTGGGTCCCAGCTTGGGGACCTTCTTGAGCTGGCGGCGATCGGTAAAGGCGCCGTTTTCCTCGCGGTAGGCCACGATGTTTTTGGCCACGCTCGGCGTGATGCCCGATACATATCCCAGCAGGCTTGCGCTCGCGGTGTTGACGTCGACGCCCACGCGGTTGACGACGTCCTCCACCACATGGCCCAGGGTGCGCGAAAGCTCGGCCTGGTCAAGGTCGTGCTGGTATTGGCCCACGCCGATGGACTGGGGCGGAATCTTGACGAGCTCTGCCAGCGGGTCTTGCAGGCGGCGGCCCAGGCTCATGGCGCCACGCACGGTGACGTCCAAGTCGGGATACTCCTGGCTGGCGAGTTCGGAAGCCGAGTACACCGACGCGCCGGCTTCGTTAACGATGGTGTAGCGAAGGCTGGGCGCCTGCTCGGCAATGAACTCCGAGACGACTTCCTCGGTCTCACGGCTAGCGGTGCCGTTGCCGATGACGATGGTGTTGACACCGTCCTTTTTGACGAGGCGAGCGAGCTCGCGCTTGGTGCCGGCGACGTCGTGGCGCGGCTTGGTGGGGTAGACCACGCCGTGGTCGAGTAGCTTGCCGGTCTCGTCCATGACGGCGACCTTGCAGCCGGTGCGGTAGCCCGGGTCGAGCGCGAGCACGCGGGCGCCACGGACGGGGCGTGCCGAGAGCAGGCCCTCGAGATTCTTGGCAAAGACGTTGATGGCCTCGATCTGTGCACGGACAGTGAGTTTGGCGCGGGCCTCGCGCTCCAGCGAGGGGGCCATGAGGCGCTTGTAGCC
>UQZC01000085.1 GCA_900545505.1 uncultured Collinsella sp. | reverse complement strand
TTCCCCAAGACGGCCAGCGGCTCCGACCTTATGTCGGGTGCTCCGAGTGCCGTTAGTGGCGCCCAGCTCAAGGACGTCAGCCTGCGCCTGATGTAGGCAAGCGGCTATATATTGCCCGTAACGAGGGAAGGACGCGTGCCTTCCCTCGTTTTTCATGCGCCGAGGTTGCGAGGGCATAGGGTGACCGGACGTCGCAGAAAGCCCGGCCCAGTTTCCTACAGTGAGTCTCTCTGAACGAGCTGCATGTGCATGACGGTGGTGGTGGGCGCGGCGCCGTTGATCATATCGAGCGCAATGCCTGCGGCCATGCGGCCTTCCTCGCGAAGCGGCTGACGAATGGTCGTCAACGCGGGGACGCTGCGAGCTGCGACCTCGTGGTCATCGAAGCCCACGACCGAAACGTCTTTGGGTACGCTAATTCCCGCTTCGTTGAATGCGGCGATAACGCCGGTCGCGATACGGTCCGATCCGCATAGCACGCCGTCGGCATGTATTTCGCGCGCGAGCAGCCGCCGCGTGGCTTGGTAGCCGTCTCCGCTGCTCCATCCGGTATAGATGACATTTTCATTCGGAAGGCTTTCGCCCAAAATTGCACGGTAGCCGCGAAGGCGGTCGACGACGGCGGGGTTATCCTGCGGCCCCAGCACGGCAACGATGTCCTTGCGTCCGCGATCTTTCATAGCGAGCGCCGCAAAGCGTCCGCCCTCTTCGTCGTCGGAGTAGACCGTCGAGAACACATCGCGATAGGGGTGGCCCTCGAGCTGGCCGCACAACACGGTGGGTACGCCCAGCTCGCACAGCACCTCGAGCAGCTCGCTGCCCTTGTAGGGCGAGACGTCGATGACGGCGTCAAACGAGCGACGCTCAAAATGCTCGCGTGCGCGATTGCGCTCATGCGAGGAAGATGCCTGCAAGATCACGGGTAGGTAAGACGACTCCGAAAGTTCCTCGGTAATGCCGCTTAAAAACTCACTGTAGGTGGGATCGCTAAACAGCTCGCTCAAAGGCTCGGTAACCAGTACGGCGATAATTTCCGTGCGTCCGACGGCGAGTGCCCGGCCGCGTGCGTTGGGAACGAAGTTAACCTTTTTCGCCGCTGCGCGGACGCGTTTTTTGGTCTCCTCGCTAATGCGGGGCGAATCGTTGAGTGCTCGCGACGCTGTGGAGCGCGATACGCCGGCAGCTTCAGCAACCTCGGCAAGCGTGGGTGCAGTGCGTGCTGGTTGGGTCATGGCGTCTCCTGTGCAATTGGGTCGGTGGGCTATCGATAAAGGCTAATGCGGATACAGCTTACTATAGTGCGCCTGAACAGCGTTCATGATATCCGGTGACCGGTGTCGTGTTGCAATCAAACTGCGACTGAGCATGGTATGCATGGGCGAGACATAGGCAGGCGCGACAGTTGCTTGTGAGTTCAAGAACGATGCCCTGTGCTGTGTACCTAAGCTTAGGGTGACATAAGTGTCATGGTTGTACAACCGGTTGCACCGTTAATCCGGCAAAATCGACCGTTCGGCGGACAACCGGTTGCATAGATTTTTGCACCGCCCGTAAGATAAGGACAACCGGTTGCACAAAGAAGCACTACGATGACGAAGGAGCATCACCATGGACGCCATTAACGATTGGGAAAACCAAGCGCTCACCCACAGGAACCGCCTGGCACCCCATGCGTACTTTATGGGTTATGAGACTGCCGATCTCGCTGCTACGTACAGCCGCGAGCTGTCGCGCGGATTTGTCCAGCTGTCCGGCTCGTGGCAGTTCCGCCTTTTTGAGGGCCCCGCGGCCGTCTCCAACGAGGCACTTTGCACGTACGAGCCCGAGTGGGATCACGTGGAGGTTCCGCACCTATGGCAGGTAGACGGCTATGGCAATCTCGCCTATACCGACGAGGGCTTCCCGTTCCCGGTGGATCAGCCGTTCGTTCCCTCCGACGACCCCACGGGCGTCTACCAGCGCATCGTCAACCTTCCCGCCGTTCCTGCCGGCGCGCGCGAGATCATTCGCTTCGACGGCATCGAGAGCTATGGCGAGCTGTACGTCAACGGTCAGTATATCGGCATGACCAAGGGTTCGCGCCTGTCTGCCGAGTTCGACGTGACCGACGCGCTCGTCGAGGGCGACAACCTGTTTGCGGTCAAGGTCCTGCAGTACAGCGATGGCAGCTATATCGAGGACCAGGATATGTGGTGGGCATCGGGCATCTTTCGCGATGTGTACCTTATGCAGCGTCCCGCCGCGCACCTGGTCGACTTTAGGTTCCGCACGCACCGCGAGGGCGATGCCGCTCTGATCACGCTCGATACGGTGGCCGAGGGCGCTACCCGCGTCGTGTATACGCTCAGCGATGGCCAGAATGTGGTCGCTACGGGCGAGTGCGTCGACGGCCATGCCGAGTGCAGCGTTGCCGATGCCCACTTCTGGAATCCCGAGGACCCCTTCCTTTATGACCTTACGTTTGAGGTCTACGACGGTGACGAGGTCAGCGAGTACGCCCCGCATCGCCAGGGTCTTGCCGAGGTGACGGTCGAGGGCAATCATATCTACCTCAACGGCACTTACTTTAAGATGCATGGCGTCAACCGCCACGATCACGACGATCACAAGGGCCGCGCCGTGGGCCTCGATCGCATGCGCCGCGACCTGGAGCTCATGAAGCAGCACAACATCAACGCGGTGCGCACCTCTCACTATGCCAATGACCCGCGCTTCTACGAGCTGTGCGATGAGTATGGCATCATGCTGGTCGCCGAGACCGATATGGAGAGCCACGGCTTCGAGAATATCGGCAACATCGCCCTGGTCACCGACGACCCGGCATGGGAGCCTGCCTACGTCGACCGTGTTGAGCGCCTGGTGATGCAGGAGCGCAACCACGCGTGCATCATCATGTGGTCGATGGGCAACGAGAGCGGCTATGGCTGCAACATCCGCGCGATGTACGCCAAGGCTCACGAACTCGACGGTCGTCCGGTCCATTACGAGGAGGATCGCAACGCCGATACCGTCGACGTCATCTCCACCATGTACTCCCGTGTTTCGCAGATGAACGACTTTGGCGAGCATCCGTTCCCCAAGCCGCGCATTAACTGCGAGTATGGCCACTCCATGGGTAATGGCCCCGGAGGCCTGTCCGAGTACCAGGAGGTCTTCGATCGTTGGGATTGCATCCAGGGCCAGTTCATTTGGGAGTGGTGCGACCACGGTTTGGCTGCTGTGACCGAGGACGGCGTTGCCTACGACATGTATGGCGGCGACAACGGCGATTATCCCAACAACAGCAACTTCTGCATCGATGGCATGGTGTTCCCTTGGCAGCAGCCGAGCCCGGGCCTTACCGAGTACGGCCAGGTCATCTGCCCGGTTCGCATGGCCTACGATGCCGAGGCGGGCGAGCTGACTGTCACCAACAAGCGTTGGTTTACCACCCTCGAGGATGTCTGCCTGTCGGCCGAGACCCTGGTGGACGGCGACGTGGTCTGCCGCAAGACGCTCATGCCCGGTGCGGTTGCCCCCGGCGAGTCCGTCCAACTGCCACTGGTGATTCGCGAGGCCGCAGTGGGCGAGACCCTGCTGACCGTGCGCGCCTACACCATGGCCGCTCACGTCTGGTGCGAGCCGATGTTCCAACTGGGCGCAAGCCAGTTTGCCATCGCAAACCATCCGGCGCCGGCCATCGCCGCCCCCGCTCGTCCTGAGCTTACGGTCGAGGAGACCGAGCAGGAGATTCGCATTCACTCCCTCAACGGCGAGCTGACCTTCAGCAAGGTAAACGGCACCGTGAGCGAGTGGAAGGCATCCGGCCGCGACGTCATGGCCTCTGGCCCCCAGGTTGGTTTTTGGCATCCGCTCGTCGACAACCACGCCCAGGAGTACGACTCCCTGTGGAAGGATAACTTCATCGATGTAATGCAGACGTCCACCCGCAAGGTTTCTTGGAAGCAGGACGGCAATGCGGTCGTCGTTACCGTGAGCCAACGCATTGCTCCTCCCGTCCGTGCGTTCGGCATGCGCGTCGAGCTTGTCTACACCGTGCTTCCGAGCGGTCGCGTCGACCTCAAGGTTTCCGGCGAGCCCTACGGCGATTACTCGGATATCATCCCGCGCATCGGCATCTCCTTTGAGGTCCCCGGTTGCGATCGTGCCGTCGAGTGGTATGGCCACGGCCCGGGCGAGAACTATCCGGACTCGCTGCGCGCCAACCCGGTCGGTCATTACCGCACTACGGTCGACGACATATTCACGCCGTATGTCATGCCCCAGGATTGTGCCAACCGCGAGGGTACCCGCTGGGTTGCCCTGCGCTCTAGCCACGGTGACGGCGTGCTGGTGACGCGTCCGGCTGACGCTGCCTCCAATCCGTTCTCGTTCTCGGCATGGCCCTATAGCTGCGAGGCCATCGATAACGCCAAGCACGTCTACGACCTTGTCAAGGGCGACACGGTTACGGTCAACATCAACGACCAGCTGCTCGGCCTTGGTTCGAACTCTTGGGGTTCCGAGGTGCTCGATTCCTATCGCACCCGTTTTGAGAGCTTCAGCTTTGAGGTGTCCCTGCGACCGCTGACGTCTGCCGATCTGGCTCAGGCACTGGCACCCATTAAGGAGGCATAAGTCATGCATGTCTTTAACTCGCGCGCCGATTTCGACGCTCAGATGAAGTCCGTCAAGAAGTGGATGTGTACCGGACAGGCGCTCGACGGCGTTTCTGAACTGCAGCACGATGTGGCGTACTCCATCGGCGACTCGCTGGTGTATTGGTGGGTGAACGCCCACGAGGCGGCTACCGCCGATCTGGTCGGTCACCGTCGCTATCATGCCGTGCTCGCCCCGCTCGACGGCGACCTGACTGTCGAGGTGGCTTCCAAGGCCGATCTTACCTGTACGCGCGCCTACAGCGATATCGACGATCGCGAGCGCTTTGAAGGCGCGGGGGAGACCGTGACGATTCCCGCCGGCGGCGTTGCCGTCATCGAAATTGACGAGGCCTACCGTGTTATCGCCGAGGCTTCGGATCCCCGCGTCGTGGTGCTGCACGTGACGGTTGAAGGTTATTCCTTCCCCAACAAGTAGTATTCGTCCGCCTGGACGTTTGCTTCGCGCCGTTAAGGGGGATGGCTTTGTTGACTCCCTTTTCCCCATTCCCCTTAGCAGGTGCGCCGTCCGTGTTTGCACCTGCAGCTCGGACGGGTTTAGATGACATTTAACAGATGATTGGGAGGGCTTATGAGCTCTGAAAAACGAGGAACGATTGGTTCGTTCGCTCTGCTGGGCATGACGGTCGCCGCCGTGTTCGGTATCAAGAACATCATCAACAACAACGCGGCCATCGGCTTGGCAGCAGCGCCGTCGTTCTTTTTCGCCGCGCTTTTGTACTTTGTCCCCTATACCCTGGTTACCGCCGAGTTCGTCGGCCTCAACAAGGACTCCGAGTCGGGCGTGTACGCATGGGTTAAGACCTCGATGGGTGGTCGCTGGGCGTTCCTGACGGCATTTAGCTACTGGTTCGTTAACCTGTTCTTCTTTGCGTCCGTCCTGCCCAACGTCATCATCTACGCGAGCTACGTGTTCTTTGGTGCCAACGCCGAGCTTTCGCAGCTGTGGATCACCATTATCGAGATCGTCGTCTTTGCTATCGCCACGTGGGTTTCGACCAAGGGCGCTAAGTGGATCGGCTCCATTTCCTCCTTCGGTTCGACAGCGGCTCTCGGCCTGACCGCCGTGTTCATCCTGCTGTCCCTGGCTGCTGCCTTTGGCGGCGTTGAGTTCGCTACGGCTCCTACTCCCGCTAACATGGCTCCCGACATGAGCAACTTCGCAACTGCGTGGGGCTTCTTCGGTACGCTTGCCTGGATCATCCAGGGCGTTGGCGGCGCTGAGTCTGTCGGCGTGTTCCTTAACGACCTTAAGGGTGGCGTCAAGGCCTTCGTGCGCACCGTCGTTATCGCCGGCCTGACCATCGGCCTTCTGTATGCAGGCGCTTCGCTGCTGGTTAACCTGTTCATCCCCGAGGGCGGCGTTGCCATCTCCACCGGTATCTTCGACGTATTCGGCGCTGTCTTTGCCCACTTTGGCATTCCCATGGAAGTGTCTACGCGCGCCATCGGCTTGATCCTTCTCGCCGCCACGCTGGGCTCCCTCATGATGTGGACCTCTGCTCCCATCAAGGTTTTCTTCACCGAGATCCCCAAGGGCGTTTTTGGTAGCAAGATCGTCGAGCTCAACGAGCATGGCATTCCCGCCCGCGCCGCTTGGCTGCAGTTCGCCATCGTCGTCCCCATCCTGATCATCCCGGCCCTGGGCTCCGGTAACCTCGACGACCTGCTCATGATCGTCACCAACATGACTGCTGCCACCGCTCTGCTTCCGCCGCTGCTGATTTTGCTTGCCTACTTTATGCTGCGCAAGAACTTTGACGCCGCTCCCCGTGACTTCCGCATGGGCTCGCGTAGCTTTGGCCTGGTCGTTGCTGCATTCCTGCTCGTGGTCTTCTGCTTCGTGCTTATCTGCGGCACCATTCCGCTCGATCAGCCTCTGTGGCTGACGCTGGTCTACAACGTTGGCGGCGTGGTTGTCTTCCTGGGCCTTGCCGTGATGTGGTACAACCGCTACATCAACCGCCTGCGCGAGACCGATCCCGAGGCCGCCGAGAACGAGCTGCGCCCCTCCGTCCTTGACATGATGGAGTAACGGCTAGGATTAATCTACGGCTGTGGAATAAATCGATTCCCTTTCCTAAGGAGGGGCCTTACGAGGCCCCTCCTTTTGTGTTTTGGGGCATGGTTTTGGACCCCGTGGTCAAAAAATGCCAAATATGAGTACTGTTGCAAAAGAGGTGTCATATTTTTCGGCCTGCTCTGAGCGAAAATGGGCTCAAAATCAATTTATCTAACCCCCTTTAAAGGGCGTTTGACGGCTTTCAAGATCGCGCGAATTTTTGTGGTGTAAGAGGGAGGGCCGCGTCAGCGCCCCCTGCGC
>UQZC01000084.1 GCA_900545505.1 uncultured Collinsella sp. | reverse complement strand
TGTGAATCGCCACTTCTCGGAAAAGTATTAGACCTCGATTTACATGCCACTCAATGTGACAAAGTGGCTGCTCCTTTGTCACATTCGATGAAAAAGGGCACCGATGTTAGTCGATGCCCCAAAGCGGCTGCAGGTTAAGCCCTACAGCGTATGTCTAAGACGAATCGAACTATTCGTCCCAAGAGAGGTTCTTACCAGTCTTTTTTGCCAGCAGCAAGAACAGGCCGATAATAACGTTGCATGCGATGCAGAAGATGAAGACGCCCTGGAAGGAGCCGACAAGCTCATAGACCTTCATCATAACGGGCATGCCAAAGGCGCCGACGATATAGCCCACGGAGCAGATCAGCGCGAAGATGCGACCGAAATCGCGGGAGCCAAAGACATCCATAACCAAAACGGTCAGGGCAGTGCCAGCGATGACGTACATTACGTCGTTCACGCCTGCTGCGAGGATGCTGAGCGTCGAGTTGCCGCTGCTCATCATGAGCATGACAAAGGAGAGGATGGAGACAGCGAGCCAGCCCAGAATGGCCTTCGTGCTGCCGAACCTATCGCAAGTGGTGCCGACGATCGGATTGAGGAACAGATCGAAGAGCGATGCAGCGGATACCATGAAGCCGCCCACCATGGGGCTAAAACCAACCTCGGAAGCATACGTCGGGAAGAGCTGGTTCATGCAGCAAGTGAGCTGAACGAGACAGAGGAAGCCGATGCAGAAGAAGAAGGCAGGCGACTTAATGGCGCGCGCATAGCTAACGCCACGCGTGCTATCCTCGGTCGTCTCCTCGGTCTCGGTGACCGTCTCGCCTTCGACGTGGCCATAGGGCAGCATGCCCTTGTCCTGAGGCTTGTAGCGGATGATCAGAATGGAAGCTGGGAGAATGAGCACTGCGGAAACACCGGCGAGCACCAGATAACCAGTTCTCCAGCCAGCGGCCTCGATGACAGAGGTGATGACGGGACTCATGATGAGCATGTAAATCGAGTTCACTGCCCAAGCGAGACCGATTGCCAGGCCACCAGATTTTTTGAACCACTGGTCAATAACGTCGGACATAGCGACGCCGGTGGTGAAGGCGAAGCAAACGCCAATCAGGGCGCCAGCGGCGATGAACATCCAGACTTCGGTGTAGAAGGCCATGCCTGCGCCGGCAGCGAGCAAAATAAGCTCGACAACGGGGAGCCAAACCTTGCCAACGACCTTGGGAATGAGTTTTCCGACAAACGGAAAAGCTGCCGCAAGACCAATGAGCGTTGCGGTGAAGTAATACGAGAAGATGGAATAGTCAAACCCGAACTCCTCGCACACGGGTGCGACGAAGGAGCCCGCGATGACGCTATAGGATCCGGTCGTGCCGGCAGACATAAGGCCGAGCGCGATTACGAGAACCCATGCGTAAACCTTGCTGCTCTTTAACTTTGCATTTTCCATTGATGCAGCTCCTAGAGACCCAGAAGGGCACACATAACGGCCTTGATGGTGTGCTGACGGTTCTCTGCCTCACGGAAGATGACCGAAGCGTTGGCCTCAAAGCACTCGTCGGCAATCTCGAAACCCTCGGTGATGATCTCGCGATGAAGGTCGTTCTTGCACTGGTCGAGGAGCATCTTGCCAACACGGTGATCCGCGTTGTGGACAGAGGGAAGCTCATGCATGCAGAAGATGTCGGGATTGTTGGTGCGCTTGCACAGCTCGCTGGTGACGCGATAGGGGTACAGAGACTCGGCATCGCCCAGCCAGGAGTTGTAGTCGTCGGGATCCAGAACCTCTTCGCCGCACTCGGGGTTGATGTAGCGCCACTCCTCGGTAACGATAACGTCAACGCCATCCAGGGCATCGAGGTCAGAGGTGATGGTAAAGGTCCTATTGGGAGCGTACTTGGCGTAGCAGGCCTCCACCTCTTCGATCATTTCCTTGCACATCTGATGACGGAGGTCGTCGGGGCCGATGGCGAGGAAGTCCATGTCGAGCATAGCGCACAGACGGCCATACCACACCGGGTCGCCGGCGCAGTTGCCAACGAAAGCCATCTTCTTGCCGCGGCTCGTACGCAGACCGCCCCATTGCTCTTCCATCGTAAGAGCGTCAGCGAGCATCTGAGTCGGGTGATCGCCGAGAGTAAGGGCATTGATGACCGGGATGTCAACCAGGTCGGCGACGTCATAGAGGAACTGCTCGTCCTTCTGTGCGCGGTAGACGATGAGATCGTACATGCCGTTAAAGACGCGCATGGCATCCTTGACGGTCTCGCAGTCACCCATGTGGGAGTTGGTCAGATAAGTGAAGCCCATGCCCAAATCATTGCAGGAGGTCTCGAATGCGCAACGAGTACGGGTCGAGCCCCACTCAAAGTTGGCGAGGACGTTTTTGCCGGGGAAGTAGCGCTGGTCGACACCAGACTTCTTCTGAGCCTTAAGGTTCCAGGCAAGATCGATGAGATAGCGGAAATCCTCGGAGGAGAGATCATGGATGTTGATGTAGTCGCGACCGCGGAGGCTGTTGTTCATGCCTATTTCCTTTCGAATTATTATCAAAATTATTGTTAAATGTGTCCCCGAGGAAAACACGGATATCCCTCGGGGAGCGGTACATGTGGCGCCTAAGCCAAAGAGCGCAGGCTCTAAGGCTCACTAACGACTGGCCGCCACGTCCTTAGTCCAGCAGTGCACGCCGCCGCCGGACAGGTTAAGCGCGAGGGAATCAATCATGATGACCTTGCGATCGGGGAAGCAGCTCTCAAGAACTGCCTTGGCCTGCTCATCCTTCTCTTTCACGACCTCGCTCATGCCCTCGTGGTAATAACGCTGGCCAAGAACGACGCCGTTGCAAATCAGGAAGTTGCAGTAGCTCGCTGCGGCGTAGAAGTGGACGGGGCCCTCGGGCCAGGGGGTGCCATCCATAAACTTGCCGCCCATTTCGTCGATGAAGCCCTTATAGAGCTCGTAATCTTCATCGCCAGGGGCGATAACGACTTCAATAGGCTCGGCGGTGGGCATACGAACGATCTCGAAGGGCTTGCCCTCCCAGTCCGTTTCGTTGCTCAGGATCTCGTAGGCTGCCTCAATGCGGCGACGAGACTCTGCTCCAGCCTTGCTCGAGGCTGCCTCTTCATCGGACACCTCGGCAAGAAGAATCTTGTTCGGAGTGATAAAGCGACACATCTCATCAATGTGAGCTGCAAAGCTCATGCCAAAGACGGGAGTTCCGTCTTCCTTCTCGTCGAGGATGCCCAGTCGATAGTCGTCGTCCTCGAGCATAGGCTGCGGAAGCCAGATAACCTTGTTGAGGTTGTAGATGCGCTTATACTCGGCCTCTACTTCCTCTTTCGTGAACTCGGGATTACGCTTGCGGCATTCCGTGTCCTCGATGGCGATCAGAGTGCCGTGACCGTCAAACTCGCGGTCGCCGCCCTCCGAAACCATTTCGGAATTGACGATATCGAAGCAACCGAGCGCAACCGCCATGTGAACGGCTGCCTTACGTGCGGACTGGCACTCCGGGGAGTTCTTGTCCCACACGCCGTAATAGGTCCAAGCGGGGTTGACCATATAAGAATGGCCCTTGTCGTCGACCATGATGCTGGGACCGTTGTCGCGGACATAGAAGTTGGAGTCTTCGAACTGCGTAATCTCGATGCGATCGAGATCAACCCCCTCCTCCTTCAGGCGCGAGCAAGCCTCCTCATAGGAGCCGGGGGTGCCGCAATTGAGGTTGACCGTAACGTCGCCATACTCGAGCAGAGCCTTGATCACGTCAACGCAGGGCTGGCGGTTATCGTAGCCCTCTGCACGGATGTAATCGGGAAGCCATGTCACATAGACGTTGGAGCGCTTCTCGAACTCGCCCGGCATACGATAGTTCTCGTACATGGTTGGTCCTTCCGTCGGGTTTCCCGCGATGCTGTCCGGCCGCGACAATAGCGGGGTTTCACCTGCTATAGTACTACTATACCTACCGTTCGGTAGATTTTTTTGAATAATTGCCGCTCGCCTACTGATACATACCGTTCGCCGTATATAGTGGTCATGTTTGGACACGAATTGATGTTCCGTTGCCATCCTTAATAATGTTGGTAGTGCGGAAGTGATTTGCAATGGAGAAATGCAGCGTGAGCACAAGAAAAAAAATATTGGACGCAATGTACGATCTTGTGGCAGAAGTCGGTTATGACAAAGCGTCTATCGGAAAGATTTGCGACTTTGTCGGTATATCCAAGCCGTCGGTGTACTACTACTTTCCCTCAAAAGAGGAGATTTTCACTACACTCTTGGACAGCATGTTTCCGACCATTGACTATCAGCGCGACTACTCGCTAATAGTCGATAGGGACGGGTTCAAGGCCGCGCTTATCGAGCTCGGCAATTCAGTTATAGGTGGCTATCGAAGCGATGATAAGCGCCGGCGCGTGCTGGCCGAGGTTAGCGTTCAAGCAAATCGAATTCCTGCAGTTCAGGAACGTCAAGCGACGGCGACCAAACGAACCATGGATGCGCTTAAAGACATCCTTCTTCATGGTGTAGAGATTGGCGCGTTTTCCGATAGCGCCGACGTAATGCTCTACGTACAAATTCTTTATACCGTTCTGGAGGGAGCGAGCAATACGGTCGCTCAAGGTGAGGATATTGATGAAAAAGCGGTTTGGGCGGGAATAGTCGAGCCACCGGTCGTACCGGTGCCGCCGGTGGTGTCGCCGCCCGTGGTCTCGGTGGTCGTGGTCGTCGTGGTAGTCGTTGTGGTGGTTTCCTCTTCGTCCTCGTTCTCGTCCTTGTCGTCGTTCTCCGTCTTCTTGGTGTTGTTAGTGCCGTAGAACTTCCAGACGCTGTTGTTCTTGTAGGTGGGCGCCGTTCCGGTCGCAAACTCCTCGCGCTCGGTACCGGTCAGAACGGTGTTCATAAACCGCTTAAAGACAGGCAGGTTGGTGCTGTCGCCCAGCAGGTCTGTGCCGTATTTTTGGATGGGAATCTCGCCCGCGGAATAGCCGGTCCACAGGGCGCACGCCAGCTGCGGGGTATAGCCGCAGAACCACAGGTTGGTGGTGTTGTCGGTGGTGCCCGTCTTGCCGGCATAGGGCTGGTTGACGCTCAGGGCGCCGGCAGCACCCGTACCGCCGCCCTTCATGACGCCGGACAGAACATCGGTGACCGCGGCGGCCTCGCCCTCGGTAAGTACCTGTGAGGGATTGTCGGTGTGCTGGTACAGCACCGAACCGGTACGAGAGTCAATCTCGGTGATGGCGATCGGCTGGGGCGGCGCGGTGGCTCCACGACAGCGCAAAATCAGGAAGCATCAAAGCCGCTCCGCACCGCGCGCGGCGGCCATCTCGAGCGGCGAGATCGAGCCGGTGCCGAGGGTCATGACGGGAACGTCCTCGATGTTGTCCTTGGCGGGATCGATGCCGAGCTTTTTGACGAGCGAGATGATCTTGCTGTTGCCGACGGCTTCCGCCACCTGGATGTAGCCGGTGTTGGAGGAGTATGCCGTCGCCTGCTTAAGCGTGATGTTGCCATAGCTATGGTTGGCGTAGTTTTGGACTTCGGTCGTGGTGCCCTTGGCCTTGAGCGGCGAGTTGCAGTTGAGGGTGACGTTGGGGTTCATGCCGTTTTGGATGGCAGTTGCCAGCGTAAAGGCCTTAAAGGTGGAGCCGACAGGACGCTTGGCCGTGGCATGGTTTACGTGGTTCTCGTCGGCGTTGTAATCGTAGCCGCCCACCATGCACTTGATGTAGCCGGTCTTGGGGTCGACGACGACCATGCCCATGTCCAGGCCGTCGAGCGAGAGCGTGTCGAGCTGCTCGCGAACGGCATTCTCTGCCACCTGCTGCATCGTGGGGTCGATGGTGGTCTTGACGGTCAGGCCGCCCTTAAAGAGCACGTCGGTCGAGAACTCCTGCTCCAGCAGCTGCTTAACATAGGCGACAAAGTAGGGCTGCGAGTATACGTCAACGCCGCTGCCCGAGATTTCGGTCACGTTGAGGGTGATGGGCTCGGCCTGTGCGGCATCGTGCTCCTCCTGCGTAATGTGGCCCAGGCGCAGCATGTTGTCGAGGACCTTGTTGCGACGGGACAGCGCCAGGTCGGGGTTGACCGTGGGGTCGTACTGCGAGGGCGAGTTGGGAAGGCCGATCAACAGCGCGGCCTCGCTCAGGGTGAGGTCTGCGGCGCTCTTGGACAGGTAGGTCTCGGCGGCGGCCTCAATACCGTAGGCGCCGTGACCGTAATAGATGGTGTTGAGGTACATCATGAGGATCTCGTCTTTGGAGTACATGTCCTCCATCTTTACGGCGATGTAGGCCTCGCGCACCTTACGCTCGATGGTCGAGTCGAACTGCTCCTCCTGCAGGATGGTGTTGCGCACCAGCTGCTGGGTGATAGTCGAGGCGCCTTCGTGCCCGCCGCCGAGGGTTGCCACCGCAGCACGCGCGATACCCCACAGGTCGATACCGCCGTGCTCGTAGAAGCGCTCGTCCTCGACGTCAACGGTGCCCTGTAGCACGTAGGGGGAGACCTTGTCCTTGGTGATGGACTTGCGGTTTTGCGTGTAGAAGCTCGCGATCTTGTTGCCGTTGCAGTCGACGATCTCGGTGGGCTCGCTCACCAGATACGCGTTGGCGTCGGTGTAGTCGGGCAGATCGGACAGCCAGCGGTTGACGTTGCCGACCATGCCGATGCCAAATGCCACGCCCGCAATCAGCAAAAAGCCCAAAAACGAGAGCAGGATTATGGGCAGGGCATGCGTCTTTGAACGGCTGCGTCCCTGTCGTTGGCGAGGACCCATATATTGACCTCCAGGTATGTCGTGCCGGACGGCGGATGTGCCGTCGGGGCAGGATGGACATAAGTTATTACACGATAAACCAAACGGGGCGCGCGAGGCCTCGTGTATGCTGGAAGACGGCATTTTTCAGAGTGAATGCATACCTTGGTAAGGAGTTTGCCGATGGCGATTCGGGCGATGGGGCCGAGCGGACAACACAAGACTGGATTGGAT
>UQZC01000083.1 GCA_900545505.1 uncultured Collinsella sp. | reverse complement strand
CCGTCTCTCGATGCAGCGGGGTTGGAGACGCCGTTGCGGCGGGCGATGGCGCGGCGAATGCTATCGAGGGGCGTGATGCTCAAAGCGGAGTCCTTTCTATTGCTGCGCTTTAGTATAGACGCGACGGTGTTCGTTCGTATTTTTGAACGGATTGTTCAATAATTTCGGCGGGCGGCTGTAATTTGTCGGTAAACGTGCGGTATCCTGTTGAAGTTTTGTGACACCCCCGATGCCGCCCACGCGGTACCAAGGAGCTTCTACCTATGGACGTCGCCGCATTCTTACTGGCTCTTGTGCCGATTATTTGGCTGGTCGTGATGCTGCTGTGCTTTAAATGGCCAGCTTGGAAGGCCGCTATCGGATCGTTTGTCCTTTCGTGCTTGCTCGCCTTCGCATGGTGGCACCTGCCGGCAGCGCAGATCGCGACCGCCTCGCTCGAAGGCTTTTTGATGGCCCTGTGGCCCATCGTCCTGGTGATCATCGCCGCGGTATTCACGTATAACCTGTGCGTTCGCACGGGCGCCATGGACGTGATCGGCAGCATGATCACCTCCATCAGCAGCGACCGCCGTCTGCTGGCGCTGCTCGTGGCTTGGTGCTTCGGTGGCTTTATGGAGGGCATGGCCGGCTTCGGTACCGCTGTCGCCATTCCCGCCGGCATGCTCGCGGGCCTGGGCTTTGAGGCCGTGCCTGCCGTGCTCATCTGCCTGCTGGCCAACGGCGTGCCCACGCCCTACGGCTCCATCGGCATTCCCACGGTGTCCGTTGCCGACCTGGTGGGTTTGGATTCCCTGCACCTGGCGACCGTTCAGCTGGTGCAGCTCGCACCGTTCTTTGTGGTGATGCCGATATTTATTGTGCTGGTTGCGGGCCGTGTTGCCGATGACCACGGCAATGTCGCGAGTGTGGGCGAGCGCCTGCACGGTGTTGCCGGCGTGGCGTTGCTCTCCGGCGTGTCGTTTGTCGGCGCGGCTTTGGTCGTTGCCATGTTTGTGGGTCCCGAGCTGGCCGTGGTCGTAGGATCTATCGTTTCGCTCGCGCTGACCGCCGCGCTTGCCATGCGTGCCGAGAAGTCCGGCCACTTGGATGCGCGCTTCCACATGAATATCGAGGCGGGGAAGAAGCTCACCGTTAAGTCGGCGCTTTCGGCCTGGTCGTGCTTCATCCTGATCTTTGTGTTGCTGCTGGGCACGTCTAACCTGGTACCCGCCGTGCATGCTGCGCTCGCGCCGTTTGCGAGCCACGTGCAGGTGTATTGCGGTGAGAATCCCGGTACGCTTACGTTTTCGTGGATCAACACGCCAGGCGTCTGGATTTTCCTGGCGGCGTTTGTCGGCGGTGCCATTCAGGGTGCTTCGCCGCGCATGATGGGCGAGGTGCTGGTCGCGACTGTGAAGCAGATGACGCCGACGGTGATCACGATGCTTTCGGTACTGGGCTGCGCCAAGGTGATGGGCTATGCCGGCATGATTTCGTCGATCAGTGCGTTTTGCATTGCGGTCGCCGGCGGTCTCTACCCGATTCTGGCTCCGTGGATCGGCGCAGTCGGTGCGTTCGTGACCGGCTCGGGCACGTCCTCGGGCATGCTGTTTGGTCCCATTCAGAGCCAGGCCGCCACTGCGCTGGGTGTGAGCGACTACTGGATGGTCGCATTGAACGCCCTGGGCGTCGCCGCTGGTAAGATGATCTCGCCGCAGACCCTCGCCATTGGTCTTGCCGCCGTGCACGTGCGCGGTAAGGATGCCGAACTCCTGGGCGCGGTGCTGCCCTACGCTGCCGGCATGCTGGTCCTGATGAGCGCCATAGCCATGCTCGGCCAAGGCCTGCCGCTGTAGTCGGCACTTAGGGACGTTCCTTATGTGCCGGCACTTTGGGAACGTCCCTAAGTGCCGGCATCCGGGGACATTCCTTGAATGTTGCCTGTTCAAGAGTGTCCCCAATGACTAGTCGTTTAAGAACGTCCCCAACGACTAGGCCGCTTGCGTGCGATTTTTGACCGTTGGGCGGGTGCTTCGCCGTTGCCGCAAAAACGTTTTTGCATATCGGGTACAACGGGCTTTACGTGAGTAAAGTGCGCGCCGCGTCCACGTGTCGCGTTTTTAAAGGAGGCCCCATGCCTGGTGTTACCCCTGCAGAAGTTCTGTCCAACTTTGGCATCACGCTGGTCGAAGACCCCGCCGAGAACCAGCCCCGTCTGCTGGTCGATCTACCCGCCGCGGAGCTCGTCGAGCACGCTATCCGCCGCGAAGAAGGTCGCATGGCATCCAACGGCGCGCTGGTAATCGAGACGGGGGAGCGCACCGGCCGTTCTCCCAACGATCGCTTCATCGTTGACACCCCCGATGTTCACGACAAGATTGCCTGGGGCGCCGTCAACCGACCGCTTTCGATCGAGAGCTACGAGACCATCAAGGCCGGTATCGTCGACTACCTCAACGAGCGCGATGTGTTCGTCACCCGCGGCATGGCCGGCGCCGACCGCAACCACACGCGTCGCCTGCTCGTCGCCTGCGAGCGTGCCAGCCAGGCGCTCTTCATTAAGCAAATGCTCGCCCGTCCGCTCGCCCGCGAAATCGCACGCACCGGCGAGCCGGACTTCTGCGTGCTCGCCGCGCCGGGCTACCAGTGCGATCCCGCCATTAAGGGCCTCAACTCCAGCGCCGCCGTGGTCATCAACTTCCGGGAGCGGGTGATTCTGGTTGCCGGCACCGGTTACTCCGGCGAAATCAAAAAGTCCATCTTCAGCGTCATGAATTACTTACTGCCCGTCGAGGACGACGTGCTACCCATGCACTGCTCGGCCAGCATGGATCCCGTCACGCACGAGACGGCCGTGTTCTTTGGCCTTTCCGGCACGGGCAAGACCACGCTTTCGGCCAACCCCACGCGCCTGCTGATCGGCGACGACGAGCACGGCTGGTCCGACATGGGCATCTTCAACATCGAGGGAGGCTGCTATGCCAAGTGCGAGGGCCTGGACGCGTTCCATGAGCCCGAGATCTTCAACGCCGTCCGCTTTGGCGCCATCTGCGAAAACGTGGTGCTCGATGAGAATCGCAAGCCTAACTATGATGATGTCTCGATCACGCACAACACGCGCGTGGCCTATCCCGTCGAGCATATCCCCAACGCGTGGACCAAGGGCATGGGCACCACCCCGAGCGTCGTGCTGTTTTTGACCTGCGATGCCTTTGGCGTGCTGCCGCCTATCTCGCGCCTGACGGCCGATGCCGCCATGTATCACTTTGTGACGGGCTTCACCGCCAAGATCCCCGGCACCGAGGTCGGCGTCACCGAGCCCACGCCCACGCTCTCCTCGCTGTTTGGCGAGCCGTTTATGCCGCTCGATCCTATGGTCTATGCCAAGATGCTCGGCGAGCGTATCGCCGACGGTCGCACCCGCGTCTATCTGGTCAATACCGGCTGGATTGGCGGCGGTTATGGCGTGGGCCATCGCATCGAGCTTGCCTACACGCGCTCGCTGGTCGCGCGCGCCCTCGACGGCACCATCGAGGATAGCGAGTTCGTGCACGACGATATCTTTAACGTCGACATTCCCACCACGTGCCACGGTGTGCCCGACGACATCTTGGTGCCACGCCAGTACTGGCAGAGCACCGCGCGCTACGACGAGGCCGCGCACAATCTGGCGGTGATGTTTGAGGAGAACTTCGAGAAGAAGTACTCGCATCTGCCCGAGTCCGTAAAGGCCGCCGGGCCGCACGCCCAAGTGCCCGTCGAGACCCGTCATCGTGGCCGCGGGCTGCTGGGACTTCGCCACTAGCTTCGCCGTGAGTCCATATCCACCACGAAGGGGCCAGTGCGCCTTTGTGGTGGTTTTGCTCGCGCAGATGACTCGGGTTACAATACGCCTGACATATCGTCCCCTTCTCCGGATGGGGACAGCGCAAGCGCTCTTGTGACGGCACCGTAGGACTTTGAAGGTGGCCGTCGTAAGGGCGCTTTTTGTTTAGGCGCCCTCACTCGGGCGCGCACAATGAAGGGAGAGCGTATGAAGAGCTTTATTGCCGAGGATTCATTCTGGGAGCTGTTTCCGCAGGCAGCGGTCGGCGTTGTGGTCGTGGAGGGCATGAAGCCCGCGGCCCAGATTCCCCAGGAGGACGTGGACGCGATTGCGGCGTTGCTCGACCGTGCCAATATCGACGCGGAGCGTCATCTGACCAGCGATACTATCAGCGAGAACGCACCGGTCAAGGCGTGGCGCGAGGCCTATCATCTGTTCAAGACCAAAAAGGGCGCGCGTTGCTCAATCGAGAACCTGCTCAAACGCGTACTCAAAGGCAAGCCGGTGGGACACATTACACCGGCGGTGGATATTTACAACACGGTGTCGCTGTCCTACGCGCTGCCCGTTGGCGGCGAGGACTTACATGCGATTGAGGGAGACCTTCGCTTGAAGGTGACCGACGGTGGCGATGCGTTCTTGCCGCTTGGCGAGGAAGCGGATGACCCGACGCTGCCCGGCGAGCTGGCCTACGTCGATGATGCGGGCGCCGTGTGCCGCTGCTGGAACTGGCGCGACGGCGTTCGAACGGCCCTGTCCGACGATTCGGCTGACGCGTTCCTGGCGATTGAGTGCGTAGAGCCCGAGCGCATGGGGGACTGCCAGGCCGCCATCGATCGCTTAGCCGAGCTGCTTGAGCGCTATCTGGGAGCGACGGTTGTCGTTAAGACGCTTGTGACCCGCGACAATCCCTGTGTGGAGCTGTAGCGAAGTCTGCGGATCAAACTCGACGGTCAAAACCACCACAAAGGTGCCTGTGAACTGCGTCCCTTTGTGGTGGTTTTTATGTTGATTGGTCAACAAATAGGGTGTGCAGGAGTGGTGGTCGTTATGCACGGTTAAGATGTTTACCCGTTAGCATTATGCAAGCGAAAGGCGGTCGTCTCCCATGCAACAGAACGACGAGACACGTTTCGAGGACTTTGTCGGACTGATCAGTGGGCTCTACAAGGAGATCCAGCGCATTAAGACATCCGAGGGTGCAAGGCTGGGCCTCAAGGGCTCCGACGTTATGTGCCTTTACTATCTTGAGCGCAGCAAGGACGGCCTGACTGGCGCCGACCTCGCTCGCGTGGCAGGCGTGACCCGCGCCGCCGTCTCGCGTACGCTCGCGCATCTGGAGGAGGGCGGCTACGTCGAGGTCGATGATTCGGGCGATGCCGCCGTTAAGTATCGTGCTCCGGTGCGCCTGACCGCTCTGGGCGGCGAGAGCATGAGCGAGGCGGACCGCATCATTCGCGAGGTGCTCGATACCACCGGTAAGGCTATGGGTGTGGAGCAGCGCGAGCAGATGTATGCGTCGCTACGCACGATTCTCAACACCCTGCGCGAGATCTAAGGCCGCCAAGGCATTTGCTTCCAATTAACAACTGCATAGTCCCGTTTGAGCGCGTATGCCGTGCCGGGGCATTGCTGTCAAAATTCCCTGCGCGGGACCTGCGCAAGAAAGGATTCGCTATGTCCATTCGTATTATTACCGATTCCGCGAGCGATATGTCGCCGGCTGAGCACCCCGCTCTGCGTGTACTGCCGCTGTCCGTCACCTTTGGCACCGATGTGTACATGGATGGCGTCGACATCGATCACCAGCGCTTTTACGAGATGCTCGTGGAGCGCGATGAGCTGCCCAAGACCGGCCAGGTCAACCCGTACGCGTTTTCGCAGGCCATCGCCGAGGCGCGTGAGGCCGGCGATGAGGCTGTGATTATTACCGTGGGCGCTAAGCTTTCGGGCACCAATCAGAGTGCCCGTACCGCACTTGCCGAGGCGCCGGGCGGCGACGTGTTCGTGGTAGACAGCAACAACGTCACCCTGGGTGAGCGCGTCCTGGTCGAGTATGCGCTGCGCTTGGTGGACGAGGGCCGTAGTGCGGCCCAGATCGCGGCGGAGGTTGAGGCTGTGCGCGACCGCGTGGTGGTTATCGGCCTGCTCGAGACGCTGGAGTACTTGGTGCGCGGCGGTCGTCTGTCTGCTGCGGCCGGCGCTGTGGGCACGCTGCTCAACGTAAAGCCCGTGGTGGCTGTCGAGGACGGTCTGATCGTGCAGCTGGGTAAGGCGCGCGGTTCCAAGAACGGCCGCAATCTGCTCAATCAGAAGGTCGAAAAAGCGGGCGGCATCGACTTTTCCATGCCGCTGGCGCTCGGCTATACGGGCCTTTCGGATGCGGTGCTCAAGAAGTATATCGAGGACAGCGCGGCACTTTGGGCTGGCCACACCGAGGGCGAGTTGCCCGTTCACACCATCGGCGCCACCATCGGCACCCACGTAGGCCCCGGCGCCGTCGCCGTAGCCTTCTTCCAGCCCGCCAACTAACCGATCTGCCATAAACCACCACAAAGGGGACAGGCACCTTTGTGGTGGTTTATGCTTTTCCGGGTGGAAGGGAGTGAGCAATGGCGTCTGAGGGCTTTTTTGAACGGGTGTACGAGGTGGTCGAGCAGATCCCCGAGGGGATGGTCGCCACGTATGGTCAGGTGGCGCTACTTGCCGGTCGTCCACGAAGTGCGCGGTACGTGGGGTATGCCCTGCATAGCAATCCGCGCCCCGGCGAGATTCCCTGTCACCGCGTGGTGTTTGCCGACGGGCACATATGCGAGGGCTTCGCTTTTGGCGGTCCCGATGCTCAACGTGAGCTTTTGCTAGGGGAGGGTGTGGCGTTTAAGGACGACATGCACGTCGACTTGCTCGCCTGTCGCTGGCCAGCAGGGCTCTAGCGCTCTGCCGTGGCCAAAACCACCACAAAGGTGCCTGCCCCCTTTGTGGTGGTTTAGTTTACTTAGGCTAACTTATGGAGAAGCTATGGCGGCGGATATTGATGCTGCAAAGTAAACCACGGTGAACTATATTGGTTTCAGCAACGGAGCAGGCAATAGGCGATGAAAAAGCCTGCCCTGTTGAGTTTGATTCGCATTCCTCCCCTCTGTGCGATTCAACGGTGTACTTCGGGAACAGGCCCGCTGGCAACTAACTGCCGGCGGGCCTGTT
>UQZC01000082.1 GCA_900545505.1 uncultured Collinsella sp. | reverse complement strand
TGCGTCGCGGTCGTACGGCCACATCATCTTCCTGGAGCACAACACCACCGGTGACGGCCTGGTGACGGCTCTGCAGCTGCTGGCCGTGCTCAAGCGCACCGGTCGCACCCTCACCGATCTTGCCGGTATCATGAAGAAGTACCCGCAGGTACTCGTCAACGTGCATTCCGACAACAAGGCTGGTCTGGACGATTGCCAGCCCATCTGGGATGCCGTCGCTGCTGCCGAGAAGGAGCTTGACGGCCGCGGCCGCATTCTGGTGCGCCCGAGCGGTACCGAGCCGCTGGTCCGCGTGATGGCCGAGGCCGAGACGCACGAGCTGACTCAGCGCGTTGTCGACGACATCGTCGAGGTTGTCAAGCGCGAACTTCCCTAATGGTCAAAAACGGGTGCCAAGTGGTAAACTGTTAAGGTTATTTTGGTTGATCGGTATGTCCGAGGGGGAGCATGTTCACTAAAGTCCTAAGGTCTTTTGGTATGCGTGGTCGAGTCCTTACGTTGGATGCTCCCATCTCGGGTGACGTCATTCCGCTTTCCGAGGTAAACGATCAGACGTTTGCCACCGGCCTTTTGGGCCAGGGCGTGGCGATTCAGCCCACCGGAACGCGCGTGATCGCGCCGGCTGATGCCAAGGTCGAGGCTATTTTTCCCACGGGACACGCCGTTGCGCTTAACACGGTCGATGGCTTGGACGTGCTCATCCACGTTGGTTTGGACACTGTTCAGCTCGAGGGCAAGCACTTTACCGTACATGCGCAAGTGGGCGACATCGTCCATAAGGGCGATGTGCTCATTGAGTTCGATCGCGAGGCAATTGCTGCCGAGGGCTACGATGTGACGGTTCCCATCTTGGTGTGCAACTCCGTTGAGTTCTCGAGCATCAAGGGCTCCGTTGGCGTGCATGTCGAAGAGATGGACCAGCTCATCGTTGCTCGCGAGCGCTAGCAAGTGCACGTGGCCATTAGTCTACAATTCAAACACGTTTACGGAGGGCGCCCTTGAAAGAGGACGCCCTCAGTGGCAAGATGGGATTTGTCCGAAGCTAAAAGGCTTTGGGTCACCGTGGACGGGCAGGGGCCTCGACGCGGCTAGACACGAGACATATACATTACGCGACCTCGCCCTGGTGGCCGCACACGTTGGTTGCGGCCGACGCGGGCCGCGGGCAAGTGCTTGTAAGGGAGCCTTGCCTCTCTTGTACGAGAAAGGACGCGTAATGAAGATCATTAAAGCTAAAGACTACGAGGATATGAGCCGCAAGGCCGCTAATATCATCTCGGCCCAGGTTATCCTCAAGCCCGACTGTGTGCTGGGTCTTGCCACCGGCTCCACCCCGATCGGTGCCTACAAGCAGCTCGCTGCTTGGTACAAGAAGGGCGACGTCGACTTTGCCGAGGTCAGCACCTACAACCTGGACGAGTATCGCGGCCTTTCGCACGACGATCCCCAGAGCTATCACTACTTCATGCGTGAGAACTTCTTCGATCACATCAACATCGACCTGAACAACACGCATGTGCCCGACGGTTCCAACCCCGACGCCGCCGCTGCCTGCTCTGAGTACGACAAGATTGTCGCCGACGCCGGTTATCCGGATCTGCAGCTGCTCGGCATTGGCAACAACGGCCACATTGGCTTCAACGAGCCCGATGACCACTTCTCCAAGGGCACGCACTGCGTCGACCTCACCGAGAGCACCATTCAGGCCAACAGCCGCCTGTTCGACAGCATCGACGATGTTCCCCGTCAGGCCTACACCATGGGTACCCAGACCATCATGTATGCCCGCATGATCCTGGTCGTCGCCAACGGCGAGGCCAAGGCTCAGGCCGTGCATGACATGTGCTATGGTCCGGTTACGCCCGAGTGCCCGGCTTCGATCCTGCAGCTGCACACCAACTGCGTTGTCGTTGCCGACGAGGCCGCCCTTTCGCTCTGCGAGTAGCGCGAATCCTGCAGCTCGACATAGCCTTGATTAAGGCCTCCGCTTTGCGGGGGCCTTTTTGCTATCCCTGTCCGCCCACTTGACCAAAATCTTGCCGTAAGCTTGACGAACGCCAGATGTCCAACAGCTTGATTCATTCCATACCAGATTCTATGCAAAAATGCCACTAGAAGGTCGTAGACGGTAGCGGGTGCTAGGCGAATTGAATGACATAGCTGAACCTTGTTCATCTGCGTTACACTGCCGCTTAGATGGGACAAGCTGACAAGCTCATTTACCTGCTTAAAGACCGATTAGTCGGGGGATTAATAACAATCGGCCCTCGCTGTACAAAAACTTGCCGCTTGCGTACCAAAAGACAACCTAAAACACAAGGTCGCTCTATTCATAGCGCGGCTTGTATGGTCTTGCGGCTACAGTGTCCATACGGTCGAGTTGAGGAGCGGGCATGGTAAACGATTTGAGCGGTATAGACGACCTCGAGCTGATGCCGCTGGGCGGAGGCTATATGGTGCGACGCGAACGCTTGATGAATGAGCTTATCGCCAAGGGCCGAAAGGCCGGCATCGTGGTTCTTTATGCGCCCGACGGGTTTGGGAAGACCTCGGTGCTGCTGCAGTACACCCATGAGGTTAAATGCGACCCGACGCGAGGCCCCGTGCGGATTATCGAGGCCGATCGCGCCACTGGGCGCGAGGTGTTTATGCAGCTCGAGGTGGTTACCGAAGAACTCAAAGACAAACCGCACTCCCTTATCGCGATTGATAATGTGCCAAACCTCGATCAGCACGATACCGAAGACCTCATCGACAGGATTCGCGGCCTGCGCGCTATGGGGGTAGGGGTCTTTATCTCCTGCCGTCCTTCAAATCGTCAGCTGATTCATGGGCTGGGCGATTCGGTTAAGATCAATGCGCAGATGCTCAAGGTGCATGCCTATGAGTATTCGGCGTGGGCATCGGCGTTTTCGATCAGCACATCGCTCGACTTTTATCAGCTCACGCAGGGCGTGCCCGAGCTCGTTTCGGCATTGCAGACAGGTCTGTATGGCCAAGGCGACGTAGCCGGCCTGCTCGAAAACGAGATTGTCAACGTATATGGCGCGGCACTTGTCGATCTGGCTTCGCTCGACAATAATGCGCTGTTTTGCGTGGCATGTCTCATGGTTTTGATGGGCGAGGGCAATATCTCGGAACTCGAGGCTTGCGGGGTGAGGCTGTCGATGGTCGACCAGTCCTACTTTGTACGCGACTACCCGATCTTTGGCTTGGATCCCGCCGAGCGGAGTTTTACGTGTCTGGGCACGGAGGATAACGGACGCTTGCGCTTGCGTAAGTTGGTGGCCGAGGTTCGCCCCGAACTTGTTCCGAGGGCGGCCCGGATTTTGCTTAAGGCGGGCCGATGCGATGCGGCGATGGGCCTGGCGGACGCCTTTTTGGACCGTGAAGCGGTCCTTGAACTCGCTGGGCAGTATGGGGTCGATCTGGCTCTGACGGGGCACGGGGCCGATATCTGCCGAGCAGCGCTGGGCACGATCGATGCCGACGATCCGGCTCCAGAGCCAACGCCTGCCGAAGCGCTTGGCGTATATCTGGCAGCGGTCAGCGTGTCCAATACAAAGCTCGCCCGCTATATGGCATCGGTCATCGAACGCGGGGGCGAACGGGCGGCCTGCGAAATAGACCCTGTTTCATGGAGGGTGGCCCAGACACTGACGGCTGTTTGCTATGGGGACAACGGGCTTGGGCTTCCTACGAACCTGGCCGTGCCAGAAATAGAGACATCCCATACCGCACTCGATATGTTGTCTGCGCATATCGAGGTCAAGCGCTGCCTGACCGAGCGGGGAGATGACGGCGGCGTTCTACAGCAGCTCAAAACGAGCAAGGCCTACGATTGCGAGCTCGACATCGCGGGGATTGTTATACGGGCCGATAGCATGCTGGTGGAGCTCTTTGATGGATCGTTTGCGGGAACCGACGAGCGCGACGACGAGATGACGGTGGTGCGGGAGGCGCTCGACGTACGTGGGCTTAAGGCGATGGCTATCTGGGTGCGCATGGTGTTGGCGGCACGGCGGCTCCTTTCCGGCTTGCCGGTAACCGACGATGCGGCGTTCAACGAGCTCGATCGTTTTGCCGTGCGCATGCGCGACAACCAGATTCAGCTGTTTGGCCTGTTGCTAGAAGGCTGGCAGTCGCTGGCAGAGGGACGGCCGGTTAATGCAAAGTTCCGTGCGGTCCAAGTGCTTAAACTTGCCGAGGAGTCGATTGCGTACATGCGCGATAACGCATTGCTGCTGGAGCGCGCAGCGTATCTGCGTAACACGTCGATGGTTTCGGTACGCGAGGAAGCGGAGCTACTCGATATAAGCCAGACGCAGGTTGGTGGCGCAGAAGCCTGGATGGTGGCGCTGCATTTGGCCTGTGCGGGCCGAGACAGCGACCTTGCGGCCTGGATGTCCATGAATCGTGCGGGGATTCTAGAGCCATCGTATCGGCTCTTTGCGCGCCTTGCCATGCATTGTCTGGGCGAGCCGGCGGGCAGGATACGCAAGAAGCTTCCCGTGCGCGAACTGTCGCGGTACTCGCTGCGCGACGATTTGGAAGGGGAGGGCAAGCGTCTGTTCCAGACTGGCGAGGTTGAAGCCGTTGATACCATCGACCATATCGAGATTCGCATGTTTGGTGCGTTTCGCGCCGAGCGCGACGGGTTTCCCATCACGGATAAAATGTGGCGCCGCAAGAAGGCGGCGACGCTTGCCGAGCGGCTTGCGCTGGGATGCGCTCGTCGATCGTGAGACGCTGGCCATGGAGCTGTGGCCCCATGCCGAGTTCAATAGCGCCCGCAACAACCTGTACTCGACGATATCGCGCTTGCGGTCGGCTTTGGGGCCGACGCCGGATGGCAAGTCATGTGTGCTCATCCAAAATGAATGCATTGGGCTCAACGGCGACTACGTCAAGACCGATGTGCGGCTGTTTGACCAGATAAGCCGCGAGGTTTTGGGAAATCGCACGGGTGCGCGCGGGCCCCATCTGGTCGAGTTGTGCCTTAAGATTGAGCAGCTTTATGCCGGACCGCTGTATGTTCCCAATGGCTGTAATCCCACCTACTTTTTGCGCATGCGGCGCATTATGCAGTCAAAGTACATCGATTGCATGATTAAGGGAGCAAATGCCGCTCTAGAAGAAAACGATCTGCAGTCGGCGATTTGGCTGGCGGAGTCGGGGCTTCGGCAGGAAACGGCGCGTGAGGATATGGTGCGCTGCGCCATGCGCGTCTACAGTGCGGCGGGGCGACGTCGCGATATCGTCGAGCTGTACAGCGGGCATATGCACCATCTGAGGGAGCAGGTCAATGGCGTGCCCGAGCCCGAGACGCGGCGTCTATACGAGCGCTTGGTGGAGGGGCGGCTCAATCGCGTGCTGGTCGAGCGATAAAAAAACGGGCGCCCGAAGTACTTGGGCACCCGTAAGCTTGCTATGTGTTGGCTCGCCGGATTATTGGCTCTTAGACGAGCTTGATCTTCTCGATATCCTTGCGCGAGGACTCGCGATACAGCGAGAATTTGCGGCCGATGACCTGGACGACGTCGGCGTGGCAGCGCTCGGCGAGCTCCTCGGCGGCCTCGCGGGCGGAAAGACTGGAGCCATCGAGCACGGAGCACTTAACGAGCTCGTGCTTCTCCAGGTAGGCGACCGTCTGCTCGACGGTGCCCTCGTTGACATCGGACTTGCCGATGATGATGGCGGGGTTGAGGTGATGGGCCATGCTGCGAAGCTGCTTGACCTGGGCTCCTGTCAGTGCCATGGGTTCTCGCTTTCTATGTATGGGGCGCCCCGCGACGGGGCCTTAATCTACGTGAGCTGTCCCACGATAGCGCAGGAACGGCGCGGTGTGGAGCGCGTTTGCCCAGTTCAAAAAGAATGCGGATGCCGAGTGAGTGGGCGGTGAGGGCTGCGAACAGGCTATGAGCTGGGCGCAGAGACCGGCTCCCATGCAATAAACGCCCAACGAACCTTGCGGACATGATCGAGCATATAGCGCCCCTGCGGCACGCCCTTGGAGCCCGGCTCGCCGGCATGGGGGTTCTCGATCATGTGTTGGGCGATGTAGTCGCGCAGACGGTCGACCTTATCTTCGTTGCCATGCTCGAGCATACGGGAAAAATCCGCCACACCCGCCTCAAGGCTATTGAAGGTATCGCGACGAGGCGATTCAAAGTACGTAACCTGCGGCAGGGCACCCATCTGAATGAGGATATTGAAGGCGTACACAAAGCCATTGCTGCAGGTAACCGAGACGCCGATGGCGTTCATCAGGTGCAGGTCATAGCGCGGGCTGGAGTTGGCGACCATCGTGATAGCACAACGACGACGAGCCGTACGATCAAGCTTGGCAAGCGCGCCTTTTAGATTGGTCGTGGTGACAGAGCGACTGGCAAAGGCAACATCCACCGCTTTCGCGACGGGTCCAACCAAATCCCAATCATCATCCCAAGCAAGCTCAAGCGGTGTAATGCGATCCTCGAGCCCGTAGTACTCAATGCCGGCATCAAGCGTGCCCAGCATGGCAGGGGAGAAATCGGCAGCAATCACGGAATGCCCAGCCTGAGCAAGCGGAATAGCAATCGACCCAGCCCCACATCCCATATCAAGCACGGATTCACCAGGCTTTAACGCCAACAGCTTCATAAAGTCCCGGGCATACGGAGCAGTTTCAAGCGGCCGAAAATGCCGAGCCCGCTTATCCCACTCAAAAGAATCATCAGCCCGATGCCGAGCGGCCTGCAAGCGCATCCATTCGCCATTCCAATCTGCAGAAAGAAGCTCAGAGCGAGCATCCCCATCAACCACGGGCCAACCTCCTAGCAACAAAAAAGCGACTCCTCCCAAAAGAAGAGCCGCAACCAGCATATATCAGAAAAGAACCGTTCCAACGCCAAACCGCCGCGCCAGCCAAGTGGTGCAGGAGCGAAGCAACTGCAACCGGGATAGACCCCAACTGAGGTCCCGTTGTGCGGGAGCCCCGGGGAGGGCAAATATATAAGGTCGATCGCGAGTTCCGCACGAGCCGGAGAGCACTTAATGTGCTCTCCGT
>UQZC01000081.1 GCA_900545505.1 uncultured Collinsella sp. | reverse complement strand
CTCGTCGAGGATGGCGAGCTTGGGCTGCAGCAACAGGAGCTGGAGCATCTCGACCTTCTTCTTCTCGCCGCCCGAGAAGCCCACGCCCAGCTCGCGGTTGAGGTAGGCGGTATCCATGTTGAGCTCTGCCGCGAGCTCCTTGACGCGACGGCGGAACTCCTTGCCCTTCATCTCCAGGCCGGGGCGGCCGGCGATGCTGGCGCGCAAAAAGCTCGACAGCGGCACGCCCGGAATCTCGACCGGGGCCTGGAAGCTCAGGAACAGGCCGGCGCGCGAGCGCTTGTCGGTGGTGAGTTCAGTGATGTCCTGGCCGTCAAAGACGATGCGGCCGTCGTTGACCGTGTAAACGGGGTCGCCCATGACCAGGTGGCCGAGGGTGGACTTGCCGGCGCCGTTGGGTCCCATCAGAACGTGGGTCTCGCCGGCGGCGACGTTGAGGTTGACGTTGTGGAGGATGGTCTTCTCGTCCACGGAGGCGGTCAGACCTTCGATGGAAAGCAGCGGATTTGCGCTCATGCTGTCCCTCTCTGTATATGGTGTACTCATAGGTGTACTAAACCCTAGGAATCTTCTCGGAATAAAGTTACTATGGGTTCGGCGTTAGTCAAGGGAAAACCCGACTAATCCACTCGACTTTTTAGATGTGGGACATAATAATCAGGCTTGTTTGCCCCGCGTGCATAAGATTTGGGACAAACAAGCCTGGTATTTTGTCTCGGCTACGATGAGAGGGTAGGTATGCTCATTTCTTCTAAGGGCCGCTATGCCCTCCGTCTGATGATCTATATCGCAGCGCTTGGTGACGCCGAGGGCAAGATTGCCCTTCGCGAGGTCGCTGACCGCGAGCATATTTCACAAAAGTATTTGGAGCAGCTGGTTCGTCCGCTCATGAAGGCGGGCCTGCTTAGGAGCGTGCGCGGTAAGGGCGGCGGCTACATGATGGCGAAGGACCCGGCCGAGGTGCGCGCCGGCGACATCCTGCGTGCCGTCGAGGGCAGCACGGCTCCGGTGGCGTGCGATGGCATCGACAACAGCTGCACCCGCAGCGATTTGTGCTCGACCGTCAAGTTCTGGCGCGGTTTGGACGACGTGATCGAAAAGTACGTCGACGGCGTGACGTTGGCCGACCTGGCCGCCGTCCCCGAAATCAACTTTGACATTAAGCTGTAGGGGTGCAAATGGCATCTCTCGACAAGGTGTACAAGCAAATCGAAGTTTTTGCTCGGGAATGTGACGCCGAGAAGGTCGTGTTGTTTGGTTCTCGTGCTCGAGGCGACAACTTGCCCAAGAGCGATATTGACATCGCCGTAGCAGGTTGCCGGGATTTCGGCCGTTTCTCATATTTGATCGAGGAACATCTTGATACTCTTTTAGATGTAGATGTCGTCAATCTCGACGAGTCCCTCTCGCAGCAATTGCTCGATGAGATTGCCAGGGATGGTGTGATTCTGTATGAAAAAATATGAGAACTTTGTTAGCGCCTTGGCGAATCTTGAGGATGCGCCCAATCAGGATCTCAACAATGATTTTGTTCAGAGTGGATTGATTAATAAGTTCAATCTTCAATTTGAACTGAGCTGGAAGCTCCTTAAGCGTCTGCTCGAGTATGAGGGCGCCACGCTTGCCGCGTCGGGGTCTCCTCGTGCCATCGTGAAGGAGTCGTACCGATTCTACGACTTTATTGATGAGGCGGCCTGGCTAGACATGCTCAGAGACCGCAATACGAACGTCCATATCTACGACAACAAGCTCGCTCAAGATTTGATTCAGCGCATCTTGAACGTCTATATCCCCGCTTTCTGTCAGTTGAGGGACGGGCTGATGGAGCGATACGGCGAGCTTCTGATGGCGCCCGACGACCAGTTTGTTTAATTCCTTAAGATTTCGCGGAGGGTTGTTGCCGTTTACCGAGGGGTTGTTGTGCAACAACGGGCGAGCTGCAATACTTATTTCTATCTTTGCAAACTGCACTTTAACTATACCAATGCAGGGAGGATCTTATGCAGCCCAAGCATTCCGCGATTGTTGCGGGCCTGACGCTGGCGCTTTCGTTTAGCGCCGTTACCGCGCCCGCGCCCGCCGCTGCCGAGGAACCCACGCCGGGCGTTGCCTCGGATGCCACCGATATCGACAAAGGCCTCTACACCCAGCAGTCCTTCTCGGGCGTGCTGAGGTCGGTCCAGGGCGTTTCGTTTGTCAACGTGACTCCCGAGATGAAGTACTTTACCAAGTACGAGAGCCATGGCAACTACAACCAAGGCTTTTCGTATGGCGACGGTTATAACGCGCTGGGCTATTACCAGTTCGACCGTCGTTGGTCGCTCATCCCGTTTATGAAGCAGGCCTACAACTACAACCCCGAAAAATACTGCATGCTCAAGGATGCGATTGATCGCGGCAGCGAGATTTCCAACACGAGCAATGCCATGTACGAGAACGGCCAGCTCACCGAGCTGGGCCATATCGCGCAGGATGCCTTCCAAGGTGCTTATAACACCGATCCTGTTGAGTTCTCAGCACTTCAAGATGCCTATGCGTACAACTCGTACTATGCGGTGACCGAGGCGTGGCTTAAGAGCGCTCTTGGCATTGACATCTCCGGCCGCGCCGATTGCGTCAAGGGTATGGTGTGGAGCATCACCAACATGTGCGGTACCGGTGGCTGCAGAGACTTCTTCCGCTGGGCGAATCTTTCCAACGATATGTCCGACCGCGAGTTTGCGACGGCGCTCTCCAATAGCGTGGTCAACAATGTCGCCACCAAGTTTTCAAGTCAGCCCCAGTATCATGAGGGCTGGAAGAACCGCTACCGCAACGAGCTGAAGGACTGCTTGGTTTATATCGCCGAGGACGAGGCCGCTGCCGCTGCGACGCCCGTGCAGCCCGAGCCTGCGCCGGCGCCCTCGCCGACACCTGATTCGAATGACGGCTCGAGTGACGATGCCAACGATGACAGGATGGATGCGCCCTCGACCGATGCTGACGGTAATGGCTCTGCTGGTGGCACTACCAACGACGGCTCTACCTCGAACGGCTCCGATTCGAACGGCTCTGCTGCGAGCGATTCGCCTTCAAGCTCTGCCGGCAATACGGACAGCGACGCTTCTGGTTCGACCGACGCTGGCACCTCTAACTCATCTACCGGCTCGAGCGATTCGTCCGTTGACACCGGCTCTAACAACGGCTCCGGCTCTGACACGACCCCTGATTCCGATGCTTCCAAGGACGACTCGAATAAGGCGCCGGACGCTCCCGTTGCTTCGCCGGACAAGAAGCCTTCTTTCTCCGAGCAGCTTGGTTCTACGCTGGGTTCTTCGCTGATGGCTGGCGTCAATAACGGCTCGGCCCAGAACAAGGACAACTCTGATCAGGTTTCCACGGAAAAGACCGAAGCCGCAAAGGGCGACTCCAAGGACAAGGCTTCCGAGAAGGCTGAATCCGATAAGGGTCCTAGCTCTGATGAGAAGGGCGACAAGTCCGGTCAGAAGAAGGACGAGAGCAAGACCGAGGGCGAAAAGAAACAGCCCGAAGACGACGACAAGAGCGGTGCTGACAACCAAGTCCAAGAGCAAAATGACTCCAAGACGGTGACCACTACAACCACGACGACTACAACGACCAAGTCATCTGGCGGTAACATGCCCAAGACGGGCGACCTTATCGTTATGGCGAGCCTTGCCAGTGCAAGCTTGGCCACGCTGGGTGCCACGTCTATTGTGAGTGGCAAGCATAAGCTCGATCAGCAAAAGAAGGCTGCTGGGCAGAACGACTCCGAGGAGTAGTCCCTTTCGGTTGCCCGACAACTAAAGATTCGCAATGGGGGCCGGTGCAGTTGCATCGGGCCCCATTTTGTTGCACAACGATTTGTTATGCCCCCTCAAGGCCTTTGTTCCTACCGTTGCCCGATGCCTTTGCACGGATCCAGCGTTGCACTTGAACTGCTCGCTACAATGGGCTTCGTGCTGCGTTTTAGGGAGAAGTTACGGTGTCTGAACAGGAGTATTGCAACAGTGCCGATACTTTTGGCGTACGGCTTGTCAACCATGTCGATGATGCGGTTTTGCCGGTCGGTGTGCATGATTTTGCCGATGCCATTGGTCGTTGCATGCTGGTTGACAAGACCATGTTTATTGCCGATGTGTTGGACTGCGACGCGTCCGTTGTGGTGTGCTGTCGACCCGAGGGTTTTGGCAAGAGCATGAACTTGTCGATGCTCAGGGCTTTTCTGGAGCGTCCAGCGGTCGGTCGCTCTGGTCAGCGTTTGTTTGCCGATGCTCAGATTTGGGATGCGAACGGCGGGCGCTATCGGGATGAGTACGCTTGCTATCCGGTGATATCGCTGGACTTTTCTGGCGCTGCGAGGCGTGGCCCCGCTGTTGCCGACGTCGTGCGCGATGCCCTTTCGGGCGAGTGCGCTCGCTTGTTGGCGCTCTTGGAGGCTCCGGATTTAGCTCGAGATAAGGTGCGTCACATCGAACGTGTCGCGCGTGGCGTGGCGAGCGCGGACGAGGTTGACTCGGTGCTCGGTGTGCTCATAGAGCTGCTGGAGATTGCCTGCGATGAGCAGGTTGTATTGCTCGTTGATGGGTACGATGCGGCGTGGTCTCGCCGTGCGAGCGCGAGGGACGCTTCCGACGCCGATCCGGCAGAACTACTTGACCGTGCGCTGTTTGACGCCATTGCCACTGCGCGCGATTCGTTGCGGCTGACGTGTCTGATGGGGGAGTGTCCCGGTCCTGCCGAAGCGGCGCTTTCTTCGCGCGGCTGCTCGTATTGTCTGACGACGCCGCTGTCGGCGTGGTGTGACCGTTGGTTCGGTTTTTCGGATGCCGAGGTCGAGGCTCTTTTGAATCATGCTGGGCGCGAGGAATACCTGAATGATGCGCGTGAATGGCTCGAGGGGTATCGGTTTGGCAGGGCCTATTGCTCGAGTCCAGAGCGTGTGATCGGTTTTCTGGGCCGAGGCTGCACGGCGCCTGTGCGTGCCGATCTGTATGGATATGCCGATTGCCTGAGTAGGGTAGTTGCCGGGTGGAATCTCGACCGCCTTTCGGTCTTGTTTGATTTGCTCGAGGCCCATGGGTGCGCTGAGGCCCCGCTTTGTTTGGGCACTGCAGAGCCAGATGTCTCGCCTGACGATGGAATGTGGACAGCGCTGTATCTGTCCGGTTTTCTCACGACGGATATGACTGAGGAGCCAGAGCATGGCGATCGCTTCCGTGCTTTGCGATTGCCCAATAACGAGCTTCGCCAGGCCTTGCGTCTAGTGATTATTGAGTGGTTTGAGTGCGCTGCAGAAGACATTCGAGACGTCGATGCGTTTCGCGACGGGCTGTGCCATGGGAACGAGGATACCGTGAGGCGGGCGCTAAGCCGCATCTTGGGAGATGCGGGAATCGGTGCGACCGACCCAGATACACCGCTGCCATATCACCTACTCTTGCAAGGACTCTGCTTTGGATTGCCGGGCTATGCCAATCCTGCTTCGAGGCGAAAGTGTGGCGCGGATCGCTGGGACATCCAGGTTTTTCCTACGGGCGCCGCGTTCGACATAGCCGATACGATCGGTATGCTCGATGAACGTCCGCTGATAACGATCAACATGATGTATGACCCCGGTGTGGATGCGCTGGGCCTGGAATTGCTGGCCGTGCAGGCGCTGCTCGACATAGAGCGCGACGGCATCGACGAAATCCGTGTACCGCGCCCCGGCGTGGGTCGCATGCGCTGGGGGTTCGGTTTTGATGGGCAGCATGTGGCTACGGTGTGCCAGCGGCTTTAAGCGCTGAGGTGTTTCCGGCTTCCGTTACTCGGTGTCCTTCATGGGCGGCATGGGCTTCCAGTTGGGATCCTTGATGATCTTGCGGGCGTCCTTCATGCCGCGGCGCAGCGCCGGAATTCCGGTCTTAAAGCACTTATCGACCGCAGCCAGGCGAATAAATTCCTTGCAGAAGGTCGCGGCGTTGCCCAGACGGAACAGCACGGGGTGATAGTCGCCGTAGATCTGCATGTAGCGGGCCAGATAACCGCGGTTGCGCATGATGTAGTAACGGTTGGTGTCGCTCGTAGAGTTGAGCTGGCGCTTGCCGGCGATATCCCAGTTAGAGACAGCGCGGGCGCGCTTGAGAACCACGTCGGCAACAACGGCGGCGGGGAAGTGCTGGCTGGCCACGTAGCCATAGCAGGCATCGTCGCCGTAGATAAAGAAGCGCGCGTCGGGCAGGCCAATCTTGTCGACCACGCGGCGCGAGAACATGCCGCCCTCAAAGCACAGCTGGTTCATGGTGCGGTAGCCCTCGGGACCCAGATCCCACTTGGCGACAGGGTTTGGAATGCCGAGCGAAAGGATCAGTTGGTACTGCCAAAAGAACGCGCCGCCGTCGAAGTCCAGGCGCGAACCCTGGATGACATCGTAGCGGTCGGTCCACTTGGCCAAGCGCTCGATGCCTTCGGGGATGACGAGCACGTCGTCGTCCATCACCCAGAACCACTGGGCGCCCAGGTCGTAGGCGCATTTAGTGCCGGCGGAGAAGCCGCCCGCACCGCCGCCGTTTTCGAGCTGCGGTGCGTAGATGACGCGGTCGGTGCCGCCCTGCGCGTCGGGCTGCTCGGTGTCGATGCCCCACAGGTTGGCCAAGCGCTCGTTGAATGCGGTGCACATGGCCTCGGTCTCGCGCGAATTCTCGTTATCGACAATCACGATGCGCCAGGGCGTTGCCGTGAGCTCGGTCATGGAGTCGAACAAGTTGGCCAGGAGTTCCTGGCGCTTGTACGTAACGACGACGATGGCGAGCTTATCGATGGGAGCGGGGAGGGTTGAAGGCATGGGGCAATATATCCTTTCACGCGCGGCGGGCGAGTGCTGCGCGGAAGCTATCGAATACGTCCTTGGGACTGTCCTATTGTAAAGGCTCGGCGCACCTTGGCGGCAAGCTTTGAATAAAACGCAGGAACCTGCCATGGGCCCGCCGCATGACGTGGGGCTGCTTTGCCCGCAAGAGGCTCCATAGATTATATAAACGCCCGCTGGCGCGCTGGCCCTTTGATACCATGAAACGACAGGTATTTCCTAAGGAGCACATTTGTC
>UQZC01000080.1 GCA_900545505.1 uncultured Collinsella sp. | reverse complement strand
ATGATGCCGCCGGCGAGCCGCAGGTTATCAAGGATGATTCCAAAATCATCTCGATTACGGATGAGTACGAGGCAGTCGACATCGATCTTGAGCCGGCGGCGTCGTGGACGCTGCCTCTGGGTACGCTGCTGTACTACTGCGACGGCGATTACGCCGCGGCAATGATGGCGCCCGCATCGGCACTGCACGCCAACACGCTCGGTGTGCTCAACCTGGGCGATGGCTCGCTTACCACATTAATCGAGGATCCTATCGAGGGCACGGGATATGCATTCTACGATGTCCGTGCCGGCGACGGCGTATTCGCGTGGGTTGAGATGAACTTTGCCAATTCATCGTGGAAGCTCTACGCTCAAAATCTGTCGGGCGCTTCGCTCTCTGGCGACGTGGTTGAGCTCGATCGAGGTGGCAAGGACTACGATCCGCCGCTGTTTACGGCGTTCGGGGCATCAGTCATCTGGTATAAAATGCCTTCGGCAGGCGGCAATAAAACGAGTAGTGATTCGTTTTGCTATCGTCGCTCGCTTGATGAATCCAAGGCCGAGGTAATTTGGAAATCGACGGGCCGCTTTGCATCGGCCCCGCGCGCGAGCGACGGCATTTTGACCATCTCGCCGCGTGTCCGCAACGACGAGGGCGTCTACTACGGCATAACGGCAATCGATCTGACCGACGGCAACAACACCAAACGTGCCCAGCTAGTCCTTCCCTCGTCAGTCTCGCCTTTCGAGGCCGTATATATGGGCGATACCTTCGTGTTTTCTATCGAGGCGGCCTATAGTGGCGTGGGCAGCCTGGGCAATATGGGCACATATATCGGTAATGAGGGAGGGCCGTACCTCTTCCTGTCCCGCGAGCCGCTCGCATGTGCGGCTGGCAAGAAGAATAAATACCTTGTTAAGGTACAGGCGTCGCATTTCCTGATCGACACCTCTGCCAAGACCTATGGCTCGCTGCTGTCGCCCGACCGCGCTTTGGAGTATGGCGATTATCCAGCTACGGCGGGAAAATCGGACTCATTCCTTACGTACGCCACGGTGCGCAACAGCCAGGGTATACCAGAGACGGTCACTGCACGTCTATTCTCTCTTTAAGCTTAGAGGGGTTAAAAAGGCGCCAACAGGGGAATAAACGCGTTGTAATTGTGAGTACCGCCCGCCGAGCTGCCGCGTCATAGCGGCATCCGGCGGGCTCAGGTGCGTTAAAATGGGCTTGTTCTTAGCTAATTGAGACAGGGGGGCCGTGTTATGGCTTCAGATGCAAAAAAGATTCTGCTGGTCGAGGATGAGAAGGCAATCCGTGACGCCGTCGCTGCCTATCTCGAGCGCGAAGGCTACTGGGTTGTGGGCGTCGGCGACGGCCAGTCCGCGATCGAGGAGTTCGAGAAGCATCAGTTCGACCTGGTCGTGCTCGACCTTATGCTCCCCAAGATTCCCGGCGAGCGCGTTTGCCGCACCATTCGCGATACCTCGGATGTCCCCATCATCATGCTGACGGCTAAGGGCGAGATCGAGGACCGTATTATCGGTCTTGAGCTCGGCGCCGACGACTATCTGATTAAGCCGTTCTCGCCGCGCGAGCTCGTCGCCCGCGTTCGCGCTCTGTTCCGCCGTGCCCATCAGGCCGACGAGCCCGCCGTCGAGGTACTCGACTTCGGCGATCTGGTCATCGATATCTCGGGCCACAAGATCTTGGTCGAGGGCAAGGAAGTCGATCTGACGGCTTCCGAGTTCAAGCTGCTCACCACGCTTGCCCGCCATCCCGGCCGTGTGTATAACCGCATGGAGCTGGTCGAGAAAGTGCTCGGGTATGACTTTGAGGGCTATGAGCGCACCATCGATAGCCACGTGAAGAATCTTCGCGCCAAGCTGGGCGATGATCCCAAGAAGCCCAAGTGGCTCTACACCGTCCATGGTGTCGGCTATCGCTTCGAGGCTCCGGCCAAGACCGATAAGTCGGACGAGAAATAGGGAAATCACATATGACACCTGCGCGCTTTGAAATCGGACAAAAGCACAAGCAGGAGAGCGAGGCGGGTTCCAAGGCTAGTTGGAACACGCCTCGTTCCGATTCACGGCCAACGATGAGCTATCCCTCGCGCATGGCACTTGCTTTTGCTCTGACATCGCTCATGACAGTATTGGTGCTGGTGGGCGTTGTCTCTGTTGTGTGGGGCACGGTCTTTTCGGATTACACACGCTCCAATATCGTCGAAATCGCAAATTCCGCTGCCGAGAAGTTGGCGACCTCATATGAGGAAAACGGCTCTTGGACCGCGGGAGAACTGCGCACGGTCGCAACGTCGAGTTTGGTTTCCGACGATCTGGGCATGCAGGTCGTCAATAAAAAGGGCGTGATCGTTTATGACGATTCCTGGCCCTCGGCAAGCGCCACCGCCGATGTACGCGAAAACCAGGCTACGACCGACGACACGAGCGGCAAGAGGGCATCGCATAGCCCGGTCTCGTCTGCTCCAACCGACTCCGATAGCGTTGCTAACGTCGAGATTGTAACGTCTTCCGGCGAGCATGTCGGACAGGTAAAGCTGTGGGCCATCGGCTCCGACGCTCTGCTCACCAAGGCGGACTCTGCGTTTAGGGAGAAGACCTTTAACGCCATGGCCCTCGCCGCGGTTGTTGCAATCTGCATTTCGGTCGTTATCGGATCGCTCGTGTCGCGCATGCTCACCAAGCCGATTCATCGCATCACCAGTACCGCAAAGCAAATCCGTGACGGCGACCTGTCGGCTCGCACGGGACTGCGCGGTGATGACGAGATCGATCAGCTGGGTGAGACCTTCGATGAGATGGCCACTTCGCTCGAGAAGGATATGAAACACGAGAAGCGCCTGACCTCAGACGTTGCACACGAGCTTCGCACGCCGCTTATGGCCATGCTCGCAACGGTCGAGGCCATGCAGGATGGCGTGTATCCCACCGACGATGAGCATTTGGAGACCGTTGCTTCCGAGACGCGTCGCCTGGCTCGTCTGGTGCAGCAGATGCTCGACCTATCGCGTATGGAAAACAGCACGGCTCCGCTCAATCTAGAACCGGTGGACATGGTTCCGTTCGTGCGATCGATTGTGAATGGCCAGGAGCGCCTGTTTGCCGACCGTGACCTGCGTTTGCGCTTTGCAGATGAGACGCAGGGCCACGATGACGTTGTCGAGGCAGATCCCGACATGATCACGCAATGTGTTATCAACCTCATGAGCAACGCCATGCGCTACACCCCCGAGGGCGGTTGGGTCGTGGTGTCGGTGCTCAGTGACCGCAGGCACGTCAGCATTGCCGTTTCTGATACCGGCATCGGTATTGCCAAGGACGATCTGTCGCGCATTTTCGGGCGGTTTTGGCGCGCCGATGCCAGCCGCGCCCGCGAAGCTGGCGGCCTGGGCGTCGGCCTCGCCGTGACCAAGCAGATTGTCGAGCGTCACCATGGCTACATATCCGTGGAGTCGGAGCTTGGAAAGGGTACGACTTTTACAATTCATCTGCCCCGCGAGCACACGGCAGACGCGGCATCTACTACAATGGAGCACTAGCTTTTCGCTATTCGGTGAAGGAGGGGCCGCGTCCCTGCCGCTCCGAGTTTGCGAAAACATGCGGGAAAGAACCCGCATTTCTGTCGTATTTAGGTAAGGAGTGACTCACGTGACAACGATGGAGCGTCGTCCGGATTCCCGTGGCAAGGTTCGTGATATTTACGATGCCGGTGAAAACCTGCTGATGGTCGCCACCGACCGCATTTCTGCGTTCGACTTCATTCTTCCCGACGAGATTCCGTTTAAGGGAGAGGTGCTCAATCGCATCTCGGCATTCTGGTTCGATAAGTTTGCCGACATCGTCCCCAACCATCTCGTTTCCATCGACCCGGCGGATTTCCCCGAGGAGTTTGCTGAGTATCGTGACTACCTCGCTGGCCGCGCCATGCTGGTTAAGAAGGCCCAGACGATTCCTATCGAGTGCATCGTCCGCGGCTATCTGACCGGTTCGGGCAAGAAGACCTACGACGAGAACGGCACCGTCTGCGGCAATGCGATTGATGGGGCCCTGCCCGAGCCTTCCAAGCTCCCGGAGCCGTTGTTCACGCCGTCCACGAAGGCCGAGATCGGTGACCACGACGAGAACATCTCGTTCGAGCGTTGCTGCGAGATCGTGGGCGAGGACATCGCCACGCAGATTCGTGACCTTTCCCTCAAGATCTACAAGGCCGCTGCCGAGTACGCCGCGACCCGTGGCATCATCATTGCCGACACCAAGTTCGAGTTTGGTGTTATTGATGGCAAGGTCACGCTGATCGACGAGTGCCTCACGCCCGACTCCAGCCGTTTCTGGCCTGCTGCCAGCTACGAGGAGGGCAAGATCCAGCCTAGCTACGACAAGCAATTCGTCCGCAATTGGCTCAAGGCCAACTGGGATATGACGGGGGAGACCCCGCACCTGCCCGCCGAGGTCATCGATGGCACGTCCGAGCGCTATCGCGAGGCCTTCCAGATCATCACCGGCTCCCAGTTCACAAGCATGAAGGAGAACGCATAAGTGAGTACCCGTAGCGCCACGAACAAGCGCACGCAATCCCACGAAGTTACCGGGGTTGCGCGCAAGTCTGCCGCATCTGCTAAGCCCGCCCGCCAAGCAGCGAGCTCCGTTCGCGTCGTGCCGGCTTCGTCTAAGGCACGCCGCAAAGAGCTCGAGAAGGGCGAGAACCTCGAGGGCCTCTCTAAAGAGGAGAAGCGCGCCCGCAAGGCCAAGCAGCGCGCCAAGGAGGACCGCATCTATACGGTGTCGAATATCCTCCTCAAGCAGGACGAGGACTACACCAAGCGCCGTCGCATCTGGTGGATTGTGCTCGCCATTGGCATGGTGCTCGTCGTGGCAATTTGGGCCTCGCTGTACTTCGCTCCCGCTGGCATGGTGTCCAGCCCTGTCCAGATGGTCGGCATCGTTTTGTCCTATGTCATCATCCTAGGTGACTTTATCTACGACTTCGCTCGTATTCGTCCCTTGCGCAACATGTACCGCGCGCAGGCCGAGGGCATGTCCGAGAACAAGCTCAACGCTCTTATTGAGCGCGCGGCTGCCGAGGAGGACCAGAAGGACTCCAAGAAGAAGTAGCGTTTGCATACATACTTATCGCTAAGATATAAGGCGCGTCGTTTTTGCGGCGCGCCTTTTTACTGTTCTATAGATAGATGGAGTGGCACATGATTCGAGCTGCCCTGACGGTCGAAGAGGCTCTGGAGGGCATGAAGGCCCTGGAGCCCAAGATTAAAAACTACGCGCGCCTGGTCGTCCGCAAGGGCGTAAACGTCAAGCCCGGCCAGGAGGTCGTCGTTCAGTCTCCGGTCGAGTGCGCGCCGTTTGCGCGCGTGGTGGTCGCGGAGGCCTATGCTGCCGCCGCCGGCCACGTGACGGTCATTTGGGCCGATGATGCCGTGACGAGGCTCACGTACGAGCATGTCGAGAAAAGCTATTTTGAGCAGACACCCGAGTGGAAGCGCATGCAGCTGGATTCCTTGGCCCAGGATGGTGCGTGCTTTGTCTTTATCGAAGGTGCGGATCCTGCGGCCCTCAAGGGCATCGATCCAGCCAAGCCGGCCGCGGCATCAAAGGCGAGGAATACGCAGTGCAAAGTTTTCCGCCGTGGACTGGATTACAACATCAATCCGTGGTGCATCGCCGGCGCTCCGGTCGTGGCTTGGGCGCACGAGGTGTTCCCAGGAGACGCCGATGAGGTTGCAATCTATAAACTGTGGAATGCGATTCTGCACACCGCGCGCGCCGATGGCCAGGACCCAGAGAGCGACTGGGAACTCCATGACGCCGCATTCGAAAAGAACCTGCGTTTCCTGAACGACAATCGTTTCGACTACCTGCATTACACCGCGGCAAATGGAACCGATCTGACGATTGGCATGACGAAAGGTCACGAGTGGGCCGGCGGCAAGGGCAAGACGCCCGATGGGCACCCCTTCTTCCCCAACATTCCCACCGAGGAAGTCTTCACTTCGCCCGATCGCATGCGCGCCGACGGTATCGTGTACTCGGCCATGCCGCTCATCCATCACGGCAATAAGGTCGAAGATTTTTGGATTAAGTTCGAGGGCGGCCGCGTGGTGGACTACGACGCCCGCGTGGGCAAGGCAACGCTCGCAAGTATCATCGATACTGACGAGGGCGCTGCTCACCTGGGAGAGGTCGCGCTCATTTCCAAGAACACGCCGATCCGCGAAAGTGGTGTTCTGTTCTACAATACGCTCTATGACGAGAACGCTAGCTGCCATCTCGCGCTAGGTGTCGGTTTCCCCGAATGCATCGAGGGTGGGTATGACATGTCCAAGGAGGAGCTTCTGGAGCATGGCGTTAACGTCTCGAGCACGCACGTCGATTTTATGATCGGCACGGACGACATCGATATTGTGGGCATTACGCCTGATGGACGTGAAGTTGTGATTTTCCAGAACGGCCAATGGAGTTGGGAATAGTCCCAGACCGTGGTACAATGCCACCCGCGGGCCGTTAGCTCAGCTGGCAGAGCAGGGGACTTTTAATCCCAAGGTCCAGGGTTCGAACCCCTGACGGCCCACCCAAAGATTGTTGAGACGGTCAACTTCGGTTGGCCGTCTTTTTTGTCGCCCTTTCATGGGTTCGAACCCGTCGGGGCGCGGAGCTGAGTAAACGCGTGAGCGTTTGCCAGCGCAGCGCGCAAGGCGCGAAAGCGCCGCAGCGGCCGCCTGCGAAGCAGGCTGAACCCCTGACGGCCCACCATAGAAAAGAAAGCGATCGACTCCGGTTGGTCGCTTTTTTGTTGCCGGTGCACGGGTTCGAACCCGTATCTATCTATATATAAGAACGCTTGGCGAACAAAACCCGCCTTTTACCGATGGGAAACAAATAACTGATGCCTTTGGAGTAAAGTAGCGCTCCAGAGATGACCGATGTCTCAATACACATAAAACAGCTGGTCATCGCCAATATCAGAAGCCAATGCTTCAGTTTTAACCTCAGTGATGCGACTGAGGGACCTATTCATTTGTGAACAAAATATGGAGTGCGCGATTCCCGCCCCCGGGGCCCCTCCGGTCTGGCAATATATCTCCTTGCCGCGCGGCC
>UQZC01000079.1 GCA_900545505.1 uncultured Collinsella sp. | reverse complement strand
ACGCGCATAAAGAAAGCCTCCCATTTCTCATGTCCAAGAAATGGGAGGCAGTTCACTGGCCGGGGAGGGGTTTATGCATAGCCGTATATCCGTTAATAACCGTTCTCCAATGCAGTTTCAGCTAGTTAGGAGCGAGTGAGAGCATCGTTACCTGTAACTTTACTGGTACAGCACGTGCCAAAAAGTCACATTCAAGACTCTTAATCCCAAGGTCCAGGGTTCGACCCCCTGACGGCCCACCCAAAGATTGTTAAAGCGACTGGCTCAGGCTGGTCGCTTTTTTGTTGACCTCGCATGGGGTCGAACCCGTCGGGGCGCGAAGCTGAGGAAATGCGTGAGCATTTACCAGCGTAGCGCGCAAGGCGCCTTGGCGCCGCAGCGGTCGCCTGCAAAGCAGGCTGACCCCCTGACGGCCCACCAAAGCAAGTTAAGACGGTCAACGAAAGTTGGCCGTCTTTTTTTGACCTCGCATGGGGTCGAACCCGTCGGGGCGCGAAGTTGGGGAAACTGCACCGTGATTCCCTTAGGGAAACACGGCTAAAGCCCCATAAACGTGCTCTCCTTATGAGAATTATGCTCACGGGGCTCGATGCATGTTGAGAAGTTGTGATCAAACTCAAAGTGAGAATCGATTTAGTCTGCTCGATAGTGCGAACCTAAGCTTTCAGTTCGCTTGCGCATGGCTTTGACCATTTCCTGTGCTAGTCGAATCTGCGATTGCAGGCGGGCGAGGGCTGCGACTTCGCTGTCCTGTGCTTTCTGTGTGCTCAAGGTCGTTGTCTCCGTCTTCAAGCCCTCAAGCTCGTGTAGTGCCTCGGATAGGCCCGTCTCGGTTCGGTTGATCATGCAATAGGTGCTCATCGTGTGCTTAAGGCCGTGTGTCAGGCGTTCAGCATCTGTTGTGGCAATGCCGTAGTGGGGGAGGTCGATATCCGCCTTCGGGGCCATCTCAGGTGCATTCTGCGCTGCAAGGGCTGCCGATGCGCCTGCGATGCGCCCGAACACGATGCCGTTGGCGCTTGACAAGCCACCGATGCGGTCGGCGCCGTGCATACCGCCTGTTGCCTCGCCGCAGGCGTAGAGGCCCTCAACACCCGTGTATGCGGTCTTATCGATCTTGATACCGCCGTTAGCGGCGTGGGCATACATCGCAACGCGCATCTCGTCAGTCGGGGCGATGCCGTGCTCGTCTTGCAGCCAGGTGGCAAAGGTCTGCACAAACTCTGGGATATCCTCGCGGGGGAAGTCGTAGTGGAGTGCCAGGCCTTCGACACCTGCCTGATCGATGACGAGATCGATAGCGCGGGAGGCCAAGCGTGACGTGAAAGGACCATATCCAGAGCGCTGCTCGAGCAGGTCGTCCAGCTTGTCGTCTGCAATATCTACCGGCTGGTCTACATGTGCGTAGCGCCAGGTTTTCTCGTTGAAGACCAAGTTGCGCTTGGGCTCGATGAAGCCGGGCATCATCTGCATGAACTCTATATTAGTAAGTGTTGCGCCGTGCGCGAGTGCGATGGCCTGCGAGGAGCTGAGCACATCAGCCGACGTAAGGCTGCGCTCGAACAGGCCGCCTGTGCCACCGGCTGCGATGATCGTGGCCTTGGCAGCAAAGGGTACGATTCGATTTTCGGTGAGGTCGTAGAGCACGGTTCCGGTTACTCTGCCGTTCGTGTCTTTAACAAGGTCGATAAGCTCATGGCGGGGGAGCAGGCAAATGCCGAGCGACTCGATCCTGGTCGTCAGAGCGTCCTCAAGGGTCTTGCGGGTGAGGCCGCGCCACATGCGCGTCTTGTGGTCAAAGCAGGGGATAAACTGCTTTTGCTGAGCACTCTCGGCGCTTTGCGGACGCTGAAGCTCAACGCCCAGGTCTTGCTCGAGCCATTCTATTGCATGGGGAATGCCGTGGACAAACGTCTGGACAAGCTCGGGGTCGGCGACGCCGCCACCAACGGTCTGAATGGTGTCGATGAGGTCTTGTTCGTCGTCTTCGTTAACGGGTCCGATAAGCCCCAGGCCCCAGGTTCCGGGGAAGAAGCTCGATCCACTCATAGTCTTGCCGGCGCTTGCCACGGTGACGGTTGCGCCCGTGCGTGCCGCTTCGATGGCGGCGCAAAGGCCCGCAATGCCAGATCCAATTACCAGTACATCAGTCGATTCCATCGGATTCCTTTCTCGTCCGGCGCATTGTCGCACGGGTGATCGGCAATGGGGCCGCAAAGACTCGGCAAATCGGTAAAGGGCAAATATGGCAGGTGGGCGTCATGGACGCTCGGACGCTCCATCTCTTCACCTCTGGGGCCTGCCTCTTCACATCTCGTATTTCGCCCCAGCTGATATACCGGCATTAGCTACCCTGCGCCAGCGCAAACAAAAAGAGCCGCTACCTGGGTGGGTAGCGGCTCCAAAGCTCAACTATATGAGCATCGCGCGGGCGCGATTAGGCCTTGAGGGCCTCCTCGACGGCGACAGCGCAGGCGACGGTGGCACCGACCATGGGGTTGTTGCCCATGCCGATGAGACCCATCATGTCAACGTGCGCAGGCACGGAGGAAGAACCGGCGAACTGGGCGTCGGAGTGCATACGGCCCATGGTGTCGGTCATGCCGTAAGAGGCAGGGCCGGCGCCCATGTTGTCCGGGTGCAGGGTACGGCCAGTGCCGCCACCAGAAGCGACGGAGAAGTACTTCTTGCCAGCCTCGAGGCGCTCCTTCTTGTAGGTGCCAGCGACGGGGTGCTGGAAGCGCGTGGGGTTGGTGGAGTTACCGGTGATCGAGATGTCGACGTTCTCGTGCCACATGATGGCAACGCCCTCGCGGACGTCGTCGGCGCCGTAGCAGTTGACGGCGGCGCGGGGACCATCGGAGTAGGGGATGGTCTCGACGACTTTGAGCTCGCCCGTGAAGTAGTCGAACTGGGTCTTTACGTAGGTGAAGCCGTTGATGCGGGCGATGATCTGAGCAGCGTCCTTGCCCAGACCGTTGAGGATAACGCGCAGCGGCTTCTTGCGAGCCTTGTTGGCGTTCAGAGCCAGGCCGATAGCGCCCTCAGCGGCAGCGAAGGACTCGTGGCCAGCCAGGAAGGCGAAGCACTCGGTGTCGTCGGAGAGCAGCATGGCGCCCAGGTTGCCGTGGCCCAGACCGACCTTGCGGTCCTCGGCGACGGAGCCGGGAACGGTGAAGGCCTGGATGCCCTCGCCGATGATGGCGGCAGCCTCAGAAGCGGTCTTGGCGCCACGCTTGACAGCGAGAGCGCAGCCGAGGGTGTAGGCCCACTCGGCGTTCTGGAAGGCGATGGACTGGGTGTTGTTGACGATCTCACGCGGGTTGAAGCCCTTGTCGGTGCAGATCTGCAGAGCTTCCTCGAGGGAGGCGATGCCGTTGTCGGCGAGGCACTTGTTGATCTTGTCAGCGCGGCGCTCGTAACCTTCGAACGTAACAGTCATAGTTATTTCCCTCCCTTTCTACTCGTGAACCGGGAACACGCTGGCGACGGAGTGAGTCTCCTCGTCGGTGCGCGGGTCGATGTACTTGGCAGCGTTCTCCCACTGACCATAGTGGCCCATAGCGCCAGCGATGGCCTCCTCGGGGGTCTTGCCGGCCTTGACGGCGTCGGTGAACTTGCCGAGGTTCAGGAACTCGAATGCGATGATCTCGTTCTTGTCGTTGAGAGCCATGCGGGTGACGTAGCCCTGAGCGAGCTCGAGGTAACGAGCGCCCTTGGCCTTGGTGCCGAACATGGTGCCGACCTGAGAGCGAAGGCCCTTGCCGAGGTCGTCGAGGGAGGCGCCCACGGGCAGGCCGCCCTCGGAGAACGCGGTCTGGCTGCGGCCGTAAACGATCTGCAGGAAGATCTCGCGCATAGCAACGTTGATGGCGTCGCAGACGAGGTCGGTGTTGAGGGCCTCGAGGATGGTCTTACCGGGAAGGATCTCGGAAGCCATGGCGGCAGAGTGGGTCATGCCCGAACAGCCGATGGTCTCAACGAGGGCCTCCTCGATGATGCCGTCCTTGACGTTCAGCGTGAGCTTGCAGGCGCCCTGCTGAGGTGCGCACCAACCCACACCGTGCGTAAGACCGGAGATGTCGGAAATCTCCTTAGCCTGGACCCACTTGCCCTCCTCGGGGATGGGTGCGGGGCCGTGGTATGCACCCTTGGCAACGGGGCACATGTTCTCCACTTCCTGTGAGTACTGCATGCCTCTCCTCTCTATCGTGTTGGCGTCCCGTCTGGGGGTCGTGGCTGGCGATTGCCGGGCGACCCTTCGAAAGGGACATGACATGCAGCCCCTATAATACCGCGAAATGCACGGAATATTCGGCGAACGGCTCAGTTTTCGTATCGAGAAGCGCGTAACTTTCAATTGAAACGATTTAAATGAGATATATTCATCAGAAGAGCGTGTCCCATATTTTGTTGTTTTTGGCCAGTTTGCGGAAACGTCGCATTGTCTGACCTGTGCTGCGGTGCCGTTCGCCGGTTGTTTGCTGCCATTGGCCGTGCGCGAATGCCATTTTGCGTGAATGTTTTGATGGCACGCTTCAATCGTGGTGTATTGGAGGGCGCAAGTTGATTCCGCTGAAGGGGGCGCCGTGCAGCGCGTTTGGAGAACGGTCACCGGCTTTTACCATGTTTGTGCCCGTGGCACCGGAAAGCAGGACATCTTTGAGACTGATGACGACCGGTGGGAGTTTTTGGAGCTGATGCGCGACTGCTGCCGCGATGCCCAGGTAACGATCGTGGCATGGTGTCTCATGGACGACCACGTGGATCTGGTGCTTTTGGATTACGAGGACATGATGAGCGCAGCCATGCAGCGGCTGCTGTTGACGTATGCTCGTCGGTTCAATAAGCGTGCTGGGCGCGCGGGCTGCCTATTTCGTGAACGTTTTGAGCGCCGCTCGCTCGATACCGACTGGCAGGTGATGGAGGCTATTCGCTCCGTGCATGCTAATCCGCAGGAGGCGGGTATTGCTCTGGTCGAGTGCTATCCGTGGAGCAGCTTTGCCGAGTATCTACGGGCCTATGATAACGATATGACGAGGGGATTTTCCGACCCTTCTTGCGTGCTTGAGCTTTTTGGTTCTGCCAAGGCCTTTATTGTCTATTCGCTTTCGACGCTCGACGACGGCGAGTCGGCGATGCCCGATCTGGAAGAGACGGAGTGGGAGCGGCACGCCTTTGCCGAAAAGTTGGCGAAGGGGCTCGGGGTCCCGCTCGACGTGGTTAAAGCCGCATCGTCGGCGCAGCGCAATACCGTGATTCTTGGATTGCACGATGCCGGTTTTACGGTGCGTCAGATTGAGCGATATACGGGGATTGGCAAAAGTACCGTTTCTCGCATTGTGCACGCTTATGCGCAGGTGGACGCGCAGGCCGAGGGCTCGAAATAAAGGCAGAAAAGAAAATGGCCGAATCGCGAAAGTTAAGCGATTCGACCAACAGAATTCTTCAGATTTGAGACAACTATTACTGATTATTTTGTCCCGTGAGCATGCCGTCGAGGGTGCGCCAGGCGAGCTCGGCGCATTTGACGCGGGCGGGCATGTGCGAGATGTCCTGGAGCTGGGCGGCTTCGTCCAGGTCTTCCAGGTCTTCCTCGGAGAGCTGCTCGCCGCGGATCATGGCGAGGAAGAGCTCTGCCAGGCGGTGAGCTTCCTCGACGGTCTCGCCGGTGATGAGGTCGGCCATGATGTCGGCGCTGGCCTGGCTGATGGCGCAGCCGTGGCCGGTAAAGGAGGCCTCCTCGATCACGCCGTTCTCGACGCGCAGCTGCAAGGTGAGCTCGTCGCCGCAGCTGGGGTTGATGCCGTCGTGCTCGTGCGTGGGAGCATCCATCTCGTATTTATAGTCGGGGTGCGAGTTGTGCTCCATAAATGTGGTGGAGGTGTACAGATTACCCATTGAACGTGCTCCAAACGTGATGCAGGCCGGCGATGAACTTGTCGATGTCGGCCTTGTCGTTGTAGAAGGCCACGCTGGCGCGGCAGCAGGCAAGGTTCTCGACGCCCAGCCAGGTAAGCAGCGGCTGCGCGCAGTGGTGACCGGCGCGGATGCAGACGCCGTCCATGTCCATGATGCTCGCGACGTCGTGCGGGTGGATGCCCTTGACGTTAAAGCTCACAACGCCGTGGTGGTTGTCCCAATAGATGGAGCCGATGATCTGGACAAAGTCGAGCTGCATGAGCTCACCCATCAGGTAGTGGACGAGTGCCTGCTCGCGGGACTGGATGTTCTCGTAACCCACCGTGTTGACCAGGTAGTCGAGTGCCGCACCCGTGGCGAAGATGCCGGCGGCGTCCTGCGTGCCGGCCTCGAATTTCTCGGGAACGGGCGCCCAGACGGCGTCCTGCTCGGTGACCGAGTCGATCATCTCGCCGCCGGTGAGCATGGGCGGCATGGCGTTGAGCAGGTCCATTTTGCCCCACAGCACGCCGATGCCCATGGGGCCCATGGCCTTGTGCGCGCTAAAGGCAAAGAAGTCGGCGCCCAGATCGGCCACATCGACCGGCATGTGCGGCAGCGACTGCGCGCCGTCGACGACCAGATAGCCGCCGTACTTGTGCACGAGCTTGCCGAGATTCTTGACCGGGTTCTCGACGCCCAGCACGTTAGACACCTGACCCACGGCCAAGATTTTGGTCTTGGGGCCCACCTTGGACAGAACCTCCTCGGTGGTGAGTTGACCGGTCTTGGTGGGGTAGAGGTAGACGAGCTTGGCGCCGGTTTCGCGGCAGACCTGCTGCCACGGGATTAGGTTGGAGTGGTGCTCCATGATGGTGATGACGACCTCGTCACCGGGCTCGAGCACCGTGGGTGCAAAGCTCTTGGCGACCAGGTTGAGCGACTCGCTCGTGTTGCGGGTGAAGACGACCTCGTTGGCCTGGGCGGCGCCGATGAGGTCGGCGATCTGTTGGCGGACCTTCGCGATGGCGTCGGTGGCCTCGACGGACAGCGAGTACAGGCCGCGCAGGGGGTTGGCGTTCATGCGCTGATAGAAGTCGCGTTCGGCGTCGAGCACACAGGCAGGGCGCTGCGCGGTGGCGGCGCTATCGAGGAAGGCGATCTCGGGGTGCTGCTGGAACAGCGGGAACTGGCCCTTGTAGGGGTTGGTCTCGCTGTCCACA
>UQZC01000078.1 GCA_900545505.1 uncultured Collinsella sp. | reverse complement strand
CGGGAGGCTCCTACAGAAGATACGTTTACTTCAACGAGGCAAGAAGATGCTCAGCGGCACCGATGAGCGGGGCATCGCCCTCCAGAGAACCGATGAGGATCGGCGTGTCCTGAAGCGGATCGAGCGCCTGACTGGCATAGCCCTCGTGCACCGAATCCTTCCACGTCTGCGAACGCCAATCGGGACCTTGGTGAATCACGCCACCCGAAAGCACGATGACCTCGGGGTCCAGGATGTTAGCGAGCGAGCCCAAGCTGGCGCCCAGCGCAAAGCCGGCGTCATGGATGACCTCGGTCGCCTTTGCGTCGCCCGCGCGGCACAGGTCGTTCACATCGCGACCGACCGAAGGACGGCTGGGGTCGACGCGGCCAAAACGCTCATCGTACATACGACCAATGGAAGTGCCCGAAGCAACCGACTCAAGATGGCCGGAACGCCCGCAGGCGCAGGGAATGCCGGCGGCAGCCGAGCACTCGATGTGGCCCATATGGCCGGCAGCACCATGGAAGCCCTGCATCACGCGGCCGTTCTCGACATATGCGCCGCCGATGCCCGTGCCGATGCCCAGGCACAAGACGGAGAACTTGCCCTTGCCGACGCCCCAGTGGGCCTCGCCCAGAGCATGAGCCTGCACGTCGCCTACAACGGCAACGGGAAGACCGAGGTCCTCGCGCAGACGCGGCCCCAACTGAACGCCGGACCAGCCGGGCATGATCTCGTTGGCATACGCGATGGCGCCCGTCTTGGGATCGACGACGCCGGCGGCACCGATGCCGACGCCAAGGACCTCGACATCGGGATTCGCCTCGAGAGCAGCCTTGATGGACGCCTCGATACGCTGGAAGACGGCCTCGCCGCCCTCTTGGGCCTCGGTGGGAACCTCGACCTCAAAAACGGGATGGGGCACACTGCCGTCAGCCGGGTACTCCATGATGGCAGTCGCGATCTTAGTTCCGCCGATATCGACAGAGCAGACGTACTTGTTCTCCATGTCGCTCTCCTTAGGAGATAAAAAACAACTACAGGAAATGAAGGCTGCGTTATCGCCGCAGCTTGGTAAAGGTTTCCCGGGTGCCCGAGGTTGGGGTAAAAGCGGTCGGGCGTTGACCTAATGGGTCACGCTCGACCGCTTGAACCCCAAGATCGGGTGCCCGGGGAAGCTTTACAGGAGACCGTTGTCCTGGAGGACCTTCTTAATAGCCTCGACGTTCTCGCCGGTCATGGCCTTCACCGGGCGCGGCATGGTCGGGCTGTCGAAGATGCCCATGAGGTTCATAGCGGTCTTGAAGGCGCCGACGCCACCGGCATAGCCCTGGACGCCCGAGGTGACATCCCAGATGTGCGAAATCTCATTGAGGCGGTCCTGCTCGGCCTTGACGGTAGCCCAGTCACCAGCCTGAGCGGCCTTCCACTGACGCACGTAGCCCTCGGGCTCAACGTTGGCGAGACCCGGGACGGAACCGTCGGCGCCACCGAGGTAGGCGCCGTCGACAACAACCTCGTGACCGGTGAGAATGCTCATCGGATGGCCGTTCTTCTCGTTCTCCTGAACGAGGTAGCGGAACGAGATGTCATCACCCGAGGAATCCTTGACGCCGGCCAGAACGCCCTCGGCACCGAGCTTGGCAAGGAGCTTCCAAGGGAGCTTGGTGTGGACACACACGGGAATGTCGTAGGCGAAGATGGGCAGGTCGAGTTCCTCATGCAGGATGCGGAAGTGCTCCTCGACCTCGGTCATGCCCTGCAGGGCATAGAACGGGCAGGTGGCGACAAGCGCATCGGCGCCCAGCTCCTGAGCGACCTTACCGTGCTCGATCATGCGCTCGGTCTCGGTGTCGATGATGCCGACCAGAACGGGAACGCGGTGGTCGACGATACGGACGGCCTCGGCGATGATCTGACGGCGACGCTCGTCGGTGGAGAAGACGACCTCGCCCGAGGAGCCCAGGAAGAACAAGCCATCGACGCCGGCATCGATCATGCGGTTGATGCTGCGCTCAAAGGAGGCAACATCGAGCTGGTGGTCTTCGGTATCGGGAACAACGACGGGAGGGATAACGCCGGTGAATTTCTGAGTTGCCACAAGAATCTCCTTAGTTGTCTGGCGGGCAGCCCTATGCCGCCCACTCTTGTTGGCAGTGTCCAGGCCGTCTAGGCCAAAGAACACGGGTAGAACGTTTGGTTAAAGAAGTCGACGACTTCGTTTTCGAACGCATTGATGCGCTCGTGAGCGTATTTGGCATAGATGATATGCCTCCGGTCACACTCAAGACCGTTGAATACGGCAAACTGGCCCTTGGGGTCGCTCGCGGCATCCATAAGCGATGTGCCCATGAGAACCGATCCGCGCACCCGAGACGACAGCGCCTCAAGGCCACCGGGAATTGGATTGGCAACCGCCGTGCAGGCGAGACCCCGCTCGTCCAGAGCAGAAACCGCCAGCGCGACTCCGCCGCCAAGACCCTCGCCCCATGCAAAGATGCGGTCGGGGTCCATGCCATCAAGATTGCGCGCCACCTTCGCCAGCGCGCAACCCCAACGGACGCGCTCGACAAAAGTGGGCGAAGAAATCCCCCGCTGCAGGTCGTCCGCACCAGCAACATCGTCATCCAGTGCAAGCACGGCATATCCCATGGCGGCAAATCTCGTCATGTGATGCCAGCCGCGCACAGGCCGATCGATGTCGTGGAACATCAGGCACAGCGGCACGCGCTCAGATACTCGGGCACGACCAACAGGCTCAATCAAACGAGCGTGGACCGCATGGTCACCGAGCTCAAAGGAAACCTCCGAGTAACGGGCGCAGGGGTTAACAAAGTCAATCGCCGTAATGGCCAGGCCTTGAATCTCAAGATTCGAAGCGCATGTCTCTAAATCAGAAACATCTGCTTGGACATCACCGCGCCAGTCCCGATATTCTGCGAGCCTTGACGAAACCGTTCCAGGAATTCCCACGAGCCCGGGGACAATCAGCTCGTCAACATTGCTCTCGCACTTAGACATGAGCCTCCCCTCCCTTGCAGAAAAACGGAATGATCAGATCGTCAAAATCCTGAATCTCCTCGTGGCCAAAGCCTTCAAAGAACTCATGACGCTTTTCGCAGGTCAGGTTGTTATAGACCGCAAACTGCGTCGCTGGCGGACAGACGATATCGGCTGTGCCGGTGCCAAACAGCACGGGGCATTTGACCATAGGGGCAAAGTTCTTGGAATCGAAGTACGCCAGCTTGGCATAGGCTTCGTCAATACGAGTCGAGTCCTCGTCAAACCAGCGAGACCAATAGCGCAGGCCCTCGTAGGCAATGTCGTCGGCATCCAAATCCCAGACCAGGCGGAAATCTGACAGGAAGGGATAGAGGATGGCAGCGCGATTGATAAGCTCGCTGTTAAGCGCACAGGTCGCAATGCCCAAACCGCCGCCCTGCGACGCGCCGTTCACAAACACACGCGCAAGATCGATGCCCTCGAGCTCGCGAACGATGCGGCACAGGATGCGAATATCTTGGTGCAAGCGGACATAGTAGAGGTTGGCAGGGTCGCCGTCGATACCGGCGACGATATGCCCGGCAACCGTTGTGCCCTCAAATCCACCAATGTCCTCGGAGGGACCTCCTTGGCCGGGGCAGTCGAGGGCGATGAGTGCCATGCCCATGCCCGCAAACGACGCCTGCTCAAACCAGCTGCGGCTTGCACCCGGATACCCATGGAACTGAAGTACCAATGGCACGGGCTCGTCCGAGACGGGTTTAAGGTACTTGGCATGCAGGCGCGCGCCACACATGCCGGTATACCAGAGGTCGAAAAGCTGGCAGGTCGCGGCATCGGTGACCGATGCCGTCTCGATCGCATAGTCAAGCCCGACGGCGTCGGCCTCGGCCATGCGATCCTTCCAAAAGAGATCGAAATCTGATGGACGGGGCATGGCGCCTCGATATTCACCAAATTGATGTTGTAGCTCCTGAGCACTTGGCATGGCTCGTGAACCCAACCTTTCGAAATCGCAACGGAGGTGCGCCCGGCAAGGGAACCGGGCGCACGGGAGGGAAAGCGAGGCTACTCGCCGAGCTTGGGATGCAGCAGCGACGGCGCAGCGCCGAGCAGCATCTTGGTGTAGGGGTCCTGGGGGTGCTGGAAGACCTGCTTGGCCTCGCCCTGCTCGACGATCCTGCCGCCATTCATAACGATGATGTCGTCAGAGATATAGCGGACCGTCTGGATGTCATGGCTGATGAACACCATGGCCAGGCCGAGCTCCTTCTTAAGGTCGGTCAACAGGTTCAGAATCTGTGCGCGGACCGAAACGTCCAGAGCCGAGGTGGGCTCGTCGGCGATGATGGCATCGGGGTTCAGCGACAGGGCACGGGCAATTGCGACGCGCTGACGCTGGCCGCCCGAAAGCTGACCGGGAAGAACCTCGGCGGCGGAGCTGGGCAGACCGGTGAGCTCCAGGAGCTCCTTGACGCGCTTCTCCTGCTCGGCCTCGGTACCCAGGTTGTGGACGCGCATGGGGTCGAGCAGCTGCTCGCGAACGACCATGCGGGGATTGAGCGCCGTGGCCGGGTTCTGGAACACGACCGAGATGACGCGACCCATGTGGCGACGGTCCTCGGCGGTACGTTTGGTAACGTCCTTGCCCTTAAAGTAGACCTTGCCGCTCGTGGGGGCCTGCAGGCCGCACATGACGTTGGCGGTGGTGGACTTACCGCAACCGGACTCGCCGACGATGCCGATCGTCTGACCGGGCATGAGCTTAATCGTTACACCCTGGACGGCGTGAACCAGGTTGGGGTGCAGAATCGAGCCGGTACGGGTCCTAAAGGTGACGTGGACGTCATCAAGGAAGATGATCGGCTCGACGCCGTTGACTGCGGTCTCGCTCATCTACATCACCTCCGCGTGAGGGGTCAAACCATTTGCCTTGAGCACCTCGTCGGGGAGCTCGGAATAGAAGTGCTCGGTGCCGGGCACGCGCTTGAAGACCGGACGGGTGTCCAGGCCAATACGCGGATGGCTCGAGCGGGGCGCGAAGCGATCGCCCTTGGGGAAATCGCGCGGGCTCGGAACGGCGCCGGGCACCTGGTGCAGGCGACCCGAACCGCTCTCGATGGACAGAACGGAACCCAGAAGACCGCGGGTGTACTCGTGGATCGGGTTGGTGAGCAGCTCCTTGGTGGGTGCCTGCTCGATAACCTGGCCAGCGTACATAACCGTGATGTTATGGGCAACCTCGGCGACCAGAGCCAGGTCATGCGAAACGAAGATCATGGCAAAGCCGAGCTTGGCCTGAAGATCGTTGAGCAGCTTGATGACCTGCTTCTGGACGGTAACGTCCAGAGCGGTCGTGGGCTCGTCGCAGATGACCAGCTTGGGGTCGCGGGTAAGGGCCATAGCGATCAGGACACGCTGACGCTGGCCGCCGGAAAGCTCGTGCGGATAGCTCTCGAGCGTGCGCTTGGGATCGAGGCCGACGAGCTCCAGGAGCTCCTCGGCGCTGCGGGTTCCGCCGCGCTTGGTGAGCTGCTTCATCTGGGCAGAGATGAGCATGGAGGGGTTGAGCGAGGACAGGGCGTCCTGATAGACCATAGCGATATCGGTACCGCGCAGGCCGAACCACTCCTTCTTGCTCATCTTGAGCAGGTCGCGACCCTCCCAGAGAACCTCGCCGGAAAGATGCTCGTCATCGTCGGTCAGGCCCATGATGGCCAGCGTGGTGATGGACTTACCGCAACCGGACTCGCCCACCAGGCCCATGGTCTGACCAGGACGAACGTCAAAGTTGACATGGTCGACGACGTTGATATCACCGTGATGCTCAAACTGGATGCAGAAGTCACGGACCGAGAGAATCGGCTCAACGGACTCGTCGGGCACGTGGCGATCGTCACGCTTGAGCTCGACATCGCGCAGGGCGCCAAGGCGAGCGGAGAGGGACTGGGCCTGCTCCTTGTAGGCGCGAACGGGGTCGGAGACCAGCAGGTCGGCCTCGCGACGCTTGGAGGAATCGGTCGGATCCAGGGCGGCGGAGGGGGCAGCGGCCATAGCGTCGGTAATGCCCTCGGAGAGGATGTTGAGCGCCAGGCAGGTGATCATGATGGCCAGGCCCGGGAACAGCGCCTGCCACCAACGGCCAGCGAGCACGCCGCCGCGGGCGTCGGCGAGGATGTTGCCCCAGGTAGCAGTGGGCTCCTGGATACCAGCGCCGATGAAGGTCAGCGAGGCCTCGAAGATGATGGCGTCGGCGACCAGGGTAACGGTGAAGACCATGATCGGGGCGATGCAGTTACGCAGAACATGCTTGATCAAAATCCACGGAGCCTTGGCACCGGAAACGATGACCGCGCGAACATAGTCCTCGCCGTACTCGGACACGATGTTGGCGCGCACGATACGGGCAATCTGCGGAGTGTACATAAAGCCGATGGCGAAGATGATCGACGGCACGGAGTTGCCCAGGATGGAAACGAAGACGGCCGCGAGGGCGATGCCCGGGATGGACATGATGATGTCCAAGATACGCATGATCGTCTCGGAGACGGCCTTGCGCGAAACCGCTGCAAGGGCGCCCACGACCGAGCCGCAGACCAGGGCCATGGCGGTGGCACCAAAGCCGATGATCAGCGAGTAACGACCACCGTAGAGCATACGCGACAGAATGTCGCGACCCTTATCGTCGGTACCGAAGGGGGAGCCGTAAAAATCTCGACCGGGCTATAGGGGGCAAGAAGGGGCGCCAGGATCGCAGTCAGGGCGACCAGCACCAGCACGACGGCGGCAATCTTAGAAGATAGCGTCATCTTCTTCCAGCCACCGAGCTTGAGCCCCTTGGAGGCAGCCTTCTCGAGCTGCTCGGTTTGCTTCTCTCGAATCTTTACCATAATCTACACCGTCCTGATGCGCGGGTTGATGAGCAGGTAGAGCATGTCAACCACGATGTTGATGATGATGAAGGCGAGAGCAACGACGATGACGACGCCCTGAACCAGGTTCGCCTCGTTGCCCTGAACGCCCTGCAGAATCGCGGTGCCCATGCCGGGGAGGTTGAAGATAACCTCGATGACGACGGCGCCGCCCATGAGGTAACCGATCTTAAGACCGAGGGTGGTGACCGGGGTGATCAGCGCATTGCGAAGAACGTTGATGCCGACGACGACCTTCTCGGGAACGCCGGCGCCACGAGCCATACGGACATAGTCCTTGTCGAGCTCCTCGACCATGGCGGTACGCACGA
>UQZC01000077.1 GCA_900545505.1 uncultured Collinsella sp. | reverse complement strand
CCGACTCGCGCTGTCTGATTGCCGACTCCAGCAAAATCGTCAAGCGCGACTTCTACACCTTCTGCCGCCTGGACAATTTGAACGCCGCGGTGTGCGAGCCGGGTATTACCGCCGAGGACCGCACTGCCATTGAGGAACACACACAGGTCATTTGCTAGCTAACGCTGCAGGCGATACTTCTGCCCCCTGCCGGTGCGGGGATTATCGCTTCAATATGACGTGCAGAATGACACGTATAAGTAAAAACACCATTTGTGCGTCAAATTTGATGACGCGTAAAAATTTGCGCGTCATTTTACGCGTCAACGTGACGCGATATGACACGCAAATGCGCTCGGGCCAAGTATTCAGCTTGTGGGCTAGACCAGGCGGGCGTAGTCCTGTGACTGATGAAAGATGTGAGCGATATAGATTGTTTCGTGCTCAAACTTATAAAGGCATACGTAGTTGTTGACGGGAAACGATCGGTAATTACGTGCCGCCAGCTCTTGCATATGCGAGAGGGGACGTAGGAGCGGCTGCTCGCGAAGCAGATCAAGCTGATATTCAAACTCAGCGACAAAATTGCCTGCTGCACGCGGATTCTTGAGGATTTGAGCAAGGTACCCGACGATACTCTCGTACTCATATCGCGCGCTTTTGAGTATAACGACGTTATAGGTCATATTTGTCTCGTATCGCGGTCGCGAAGGAGTCGTAGTCGCTGTAGTCGCCTTGCGATATTTCGTCTTCTGCCAACATCATACGAGACAGCAGTTTTGCCTTGGCGATTTCTTCTTGCATGAGGCGATACTGGTCGCTGCTGATGCAGTGCATGGCCTCGTAGCCGTTCTTAGTTACGGTGACGTCGCGCTCAGATTCAACAAGCGTAGTGAATGCAGCAGTGTCCTTCATATCTCGGACGGGCACACAAGCTGACATGGGTACCTCCTTTGCGTTGGGACATAATTGTACCACGGTGTGTTCATGCAGACGATACCGTCAATTCGTCTCAATCTGTAACAGCTGGGGCCGAAATACTCGACTAGATGTTACAGATCGAGACGAATGATCCGCTCGGGCCCACCAAAACAAAAAAGCCGCATGCGAACCTGTGGAGGGATTCGCATGCGGCCGACAGGGGGTATGCGGCAAAAGTTAGGCCATAAGCAGGCCGGTCTCCGCGACGTTCTTGTACCAGTACGCGCTCGCCTTGGGATAGCGCTTCTGGGTCTCAAAGTCGATGTAGAACAGGCCATAACGCTTGTTGTAGCCGTTGGTCCAGGAGAACTGGTCCTGCAGCGACCACACAAAGTAACCGTCGACGTTTACGCCGCCGTCGATTGCCTTGAGGATCCACGCGAGATGCTGACGCATGTAGTCGATACGAGGGGCGTCATCGATAAAGCCATCCTCGAAGTCGTCCTTATAGCCCATGCCGTTCTCGGTGATGTAGATCTTCTTGTAGTTGGGGTAATCGTTCTTAATGCGCAGCAGCAGATCGTACAGGCCCTCGGGATAGATGATCCAGTCCCAATCGGTGGTGGGTACGCCTTCGCGCACGCATGACTCGCCCACGCCCTTGAGGAACCAGCGCGAGGAGCCCTTGTCGCCGGTGCCATTGTGGTTGATGTCGTTTTCGCCCTCGGCGGCACGCAGGAACTGGCACTTGTAGGTATTGACGCCCAGGCAATCGTTGTAGGGGAGCGCGGCGGTCAGCGCGGCGATGTCCTCGTCGCGGACGTCGAGCTCGCCGCCGGCGATATGGGCCAGCTTGGTCGCAGCCTCCATGGTGTCGGCTGCATAGTGGCCGCGGAAGGTGGCGTCGAGTACCCAGCGGTTGTTGATGACGTCGGCCATGCGGGCGGCCTCGCAGTCGGCGGCGCTGTTGGGGTCGAGGGGATACTTGGGCTCCAGGTTCTGGACAATGCCGATCTCGCCCTCAAAGCCGCCCTCATGGAAGGCGACGACAGCCTTGGCGTGAGCCACCATCATGTTGTGCATGAGCTGGAAGGCCTTGTCCAGGCGGTACTTCTCGCCGTGCGGCCAGTTGCCGACGATAAAGCTGCCCTCGGCGGTCGCGGGAATCTCGTTAAAGGTGAACCAGTGCTTGACCTCGGTGAACTCGGCAAAGCAGAACTTGGCGTACTCGACAAAGGCGTCGATCGTCGTGCGCGTCAGGAAGCCCTCGCCGCCATTCTGGTAAAAGGCCTCGGGCGTATCAAAGTGATCGAGCGTGACATAGGGGATGACGCCGGCTTTATTGCAGGTGGCAAAGAGCTCGTGATAGAAGGCAACACCCTCGGGGTTGATCTCGCCAGTGCCGTTGGGGAAGATACGGCTCCAAGCGATGGAGACGCGGATACCGTTGATGCCAAAGCGCTGGCACAGGTCGATATCGACCGGGTACTTGTTGTAGAAATCGCTTGCGGGATCGGGGGAGAAGCGACCCTGAGCAGCCAGGAAATCGTCCCAGGGCACTTTGCCCTTGCCGTGCGTACGGGTCTCGCCCTCAACCTGGTAAGCAGCGGTGGCGCCGCCAAACACAAAGCCGTCGGGGAACTGCATGGGGTTGGTCATGAGTCATCCTTTCTGTGGGATACGAATAGGGAGAGGTGCCCGAACCGGGAATCCGGGCACCAACAGAGGGAGGAAACTAGTCGAGGTTCTCGCGGAGCCACTTGATGGCGCCAGCGGGGTCGCGGGTAAGGTCGATATATTCCTTACCGCGCGGAGCGAGCAGCTTAATGCCCAGGCGATCGGTGTCGGCCTTCATGTCGTTGTAGTAGCTACGGACCTGCGGGGCAAGCACGATAACGTCGTACTGATCCATGATGGCAGTGTGCTGGCCATAGGCGCCTGCGGAGGAAGCGATGTTCTCTCCGGTCTGTGCAGCACCTTCCTTGATGGCGTTGGCAAGCATGGCAGAGGTGCCGGCGCCGGCGCACAGGACGAGGACCTTCAGGCCATCGACATCCTTCTTAGCGGATGCGTCGGAGGCGGGCTCGGGCTGATCGGCGACAGGCTTGCTGTCGGCGGCAGCGGCGGTCGGCTCGACGGCAGCGGTGGTCTGCTCGGCAGCGGGCGCAGAGGTGCTGGCGGCGATGGTGGCAGCACCATCGGACTCGAGACCCAGCTCGGCGGCGCGTTCGGCCTCCTGGTCGCAGAGCAGCTTATCGTATGCCTTCAAGAACGGCAGGTAGATGATGGCGTCCAGCAAGATGATGATCGCGACAAACACCAGGGCGATAAGCTGGAAGTTCGTGGTGATGAAGATGCCGATGGGGGCAGGGGTAGCCCAAGGCACCACGAAGGAGAAGCCGTTCATGCCCACGTTGTCGATAAAGAACTTGGCAACACTTACGTTGACGCAGCCGGCGGCAACAAAGGGGATGAGCATGTAGGGGTTAAGGATCATCGGCGCGCCAAAGAGCAGCGGTTCGTTGACGGCGAAGGCAACAGGAACGATCGAGGCCTTACCGACGGCTTTGAGCTGCTTGGACTTCATAAAGAGAATCAGCAGAAGCGGCACGATGAACGTGGCGCCGGTGCCGCCGAACTCACCCACGAGCGACATGTTAAAGGTGAGGGAGTGGGCGGGGTGGCCGCCGGCCAGCAGAACCTGCAGGTTCTCGGCCTGGTTGGCAAGACGGATGGGGTCGATGCCCGGCTGGACAATCGAAGGACCATGGACACCGATGAACCAGAAGAACGCGGTGGCTGCCTGGATAAGGATGAGTCCGGGGTAGGTCTCTGCCGCAGTGAAGAGCGGGGAGAGCAGCTTGATGAGCAGCTCGGAGAATGGAACGCCCATGAGGTTGCGCACGACGACATCGATGATGCCGCAGAAAATGACGGCGCCGCCAAAGGGGATGATGTCGCGGAAGTTCTGAGCGATGGCACCCGGGACCTCCTTGGGCAGCTTAATGGTCAGATCGCGCGAGACGCAGAACTTATAGACCCAAACGGTAATGAACGCGGCGATATAGGCGGAGAACAGACCGCGCGTGCCCATGCTGGTGCAATCGAAGACCGAAAGCTCGGAGCCGTTGAACTTGGTGGTGAACTGCGTAACAGCGAGCAGCAGCATGCTGCACTGGGCGGCAACCATAGTGGAGCCGTCGTTGAGCACCTTGCCGGGGGGCAGGCGACGGTTCATGGAAGCCGTAAAGTTCTTGGCGGTGGTGCCGGCAACCATGATGCCCATGACGCCCATGGTGAAGTTGTAGAGCTTGTTGCACCAGTCGATGAGCGGCTGGGGCAACGTGATTCCAACTACGCCGGGAAGGGTGGCGATCAGCAGAAAGATCGAAGAGGTAAGGACGATGGGCATGCACCCAAGGAATCCGTCTTTGATGGCCTGGAGGTAGATGTTTCTCGAGATCTTCTCGAAGAACGGTTGATGCTTTTCGAGCATCTTTACGATGGCGTCCATAGAGCTCCTTTGTTACTTGATGCGCGATGCATGTGGATGGAACTGGTCGTCGATGGATGGTCAGGACTGCCCGGAAACCTTCCTGATTAAGGAAGGCATTGCGAAATGACAACGTTGTCATTTCGTTAATGACAACGTAAGACATTTTTGGAAGAGCAACAAGGATATACGGGTGAGCGGTCGATATTGTCCGGTAAACGGTTGATTTATCAGTCAGGCAGGTAGTGTATGCTAGAACGCAAAAAACAAGCGATGCAAAACCGACTGGAGAAGTAGTGGCAACGATGGACAAGAAAAATGTCTCGATGAATGATGTGGCACTTGCCGCGGGCGTTTCTCTCAAGACGGTGTCGCGCGTGATCAACGAGCCCGATAGCGTACGAGAGTCGACACGCGATAAGGTCCATGCTGCCATGGAGGCGCTTGGGTTCCGGGCGAACTTTGCCGCGCGTTCACTCAAGTTGGGCCGTTACGGGTGCATCGGCGTGGTGATGTTCCACTTGTCGGGCGGCGCTGTGGACATGATTGACGGTATCGCCGATGCCGCCGAAGAACGCGGCTTCGCGCTCACGATGATTAAGAAGCGCGCGGGGGAGAAGATGACCCTTGCCGAAGCGGCGCGCAGGATGTCGCAGCTGCCTGTTGATGGCATGATCTTCAACCTGCGCCAGATGGTCGATGACTTTGATACCTTTGAGGCACCGAAGGACCTCAAGACGGTGATTATCACGCCGATGGAGCATCCTACCTGCTCTACCGTTAGTGACGATCAAGAGGGTGGTGCGCGCATGGCGTGCGAGTACTTCTTAAATCGCGGGCACAAGAACGTATACTTCGTCTCTGGTAAGAAAGAGTCGCTGTCGAGCCAGTGTCGTATGAAAGGTTGGCGTGCGGCACTCGAGGCACGTGGCATTGAGCCGCCCGAGCCTCTGCAAGGTGATTGGAATGCGGATAGTGGCTATGCCGCGGGCCTTGTGCTTGCCGATAAGCCCGATTGCACGGCGGTCCTCTCTGCTAACGACTGCATGGCAAACGGCGTGATGATGGCTCTACGTGACAAGGGTCTGAGTGTGCCCGACGACGTGTCCGTGATCGGCTTCGACGATGAGCTCTACAAGACGATTCCCAACTCGATTCTGACGTCGGTGAAGTTCCGTCATCGCGAACTGGGCATCCGTGCGCTCAACGAGGTTGTCGCAGGTCTAGAAGCCGTACGCTCGTCTCGGGCGTGTTGGTCGAGCGTTCCAGCGTAAAGGACCTGCGGGCGTAGGTTCGGATTCGTTCGTCTCAATCTGTAACAGGTAGGGCCGAAAAACTCGGCTAGATGTTACAGATTGAGACAAGCGGCCCCCGAACCGCCTAAAAACGCCGGGGGCGGCGCGCCGTGTGACGTGCCGCCCCCGGCTGAGAAATGGGGACAGGCTATGTGAGCGGGAAACCCCGCCAGTCGCTAGTCCAGACGACGGGTCTGCGCCACGTGCTTATACCAGTAGGCGCTTGCCTTGGGCGTGCGCTTCTGGGTTTCAAAGTCAACGTAGAAGAAGCCATAGCGCTTGTTGTAGCCATTGGTCCAGGAAAACTGATCCTGCAGGCTCCACAGGAAGTAGCCGCCCACGTTGACGCCCACCTCCATGGCCTTGAGCAACCAGCGCAGGTGCTGCTCGATATAGTCGATGCGCGGCTGGTCGTCCACAAAACCGTCCTTGTAGGGGTCCTTGTAGCCCATGCCGTTCTCGGTGATGAAGATCTGCTTGTAGTTGGGGTAGCGCTGCTTAATGTAGACGAGCAGATCGAACAGGCCCTCGGGATAGATGATCCAGTCCCAGTCGGTGGTGGGGACGCCGGGCTTGTTCACATGCTCGCCAATGCCCTTAACGCGCCAGCGGCCAGTGCCCTTCTCGCCCGTACCGTTGTGGTGCAGGTCGTTCTCGCCATCGTAGGCCTTCAAGAAGCGGCACTGGTAGTTGTTAACGCCCAGGTAGTCGTTGTAGAGCGCGGCCTCGCGCATGATTTCCAGATCCTCGTCTAGGATCTCGATGGTGCCGCCCGAGACGGCAGCCAAGCGGTTGGCGCACTCGAGGGTGTCGGGCGCGTAGTCGCCGCGGAAGGTGGCGTCGAGCAAGAACTGGTTCTGCAGCACGTGCTCGTTGTTGGCGGCTTTGATGTCGGCGGGGTCGTTTTCGTTGAGCGGGTACTTAAACTCCAGCGACTGAATGACGCCGATCTTGCCCTTAAAACCGCCGTTGTGGAAGGCCAGTACTGCCTTGGCGTGGGCGAGCATCATGTTGTGCTCGCACTGGAAGGCCTCGGCCAGATGCGCCTTAACACCACCGGGGAAGGTGCCCTCGATGTAGGTGTTGGAGGCGTCGGCCCAGATCTCGTTAAAGGTGAACCAATAGGTCACCTGGTCGGCGTACTCCTTAAAGCAGAAGGTGGCAAAGTCCACAAAGGCATCGATGGCCTCGCGGTTGAGGAAGTCGCCCTTCTCAAAGAGGGCAAGCGGCGTGTCGAAGTGATGCAGCGTGACAAACGGCTCAACGTGGTGCTTGTGGCACTCGGCGAAGAGATCGTGGTAGAACTGCACGCCCTCGGGGTTGATCTCGCCGGTGCCGTTGGGGAAGATGCGGCTCCAGGCAATGGAGAGGCGAATGCCGTTGATGCCGAACTCCTCGCACAGCTCCAGATCGACGGGGTACTGGTTGTAGAAGTCCGAAGCGGGATCGGGGGAGAAGCGCCCCTGGGCCTCCAGGAAGTCGTCCCAGGCGACTTTGCCTTTACCGTGGGTGCGGGTCTCGCCCTCTACCTGGTAGGCAGCGGTAGCGCCGCCAAAGACAAAGTCCTCGGGAAACTGCGCAGGCGGGTTGGTGACGCTAGCAGGGTTAACGGACATGATGATCCAATCGTCTAAATCGAAGGGCCCGCCGGGCTTGGGTGGGCGGGTGGACCCCGGCCAAGGCTG
>UQZC01000076.1 GCA_900545505.1 uncultured Collinsella sp. | reverse complement strand
CCGCGCATCACCCCCTCTGCGGGACCGCCGCCTCGCGGAGCCATACGGACATAGTCCTTGTCGAGCTCCTCGACCATGGCGGTACGCACGATACGAGTCATCTGGCCCGTCAGCGGAAATGCCAAGGCGATAGCGGGCATGATCATACGTCCCAGATAGCCAACCGGATTCGTGGTGAAGTGAGGCAGAGCACCCGATGCCGGGAGCACCTTAAGGTAGGAAGAGAACAGCAGGATCAACAGAACGGCAAGCCAGAACGACGGGGTTGCCAAGCCGGCGATGGAAAAGACGCGGATCACTTGGTCCGGCCATTTGTCGCGATACAGCGCCGCGATGACGCCGAGCAAAAACGAAACGACCGCACCGATGGCAAGACCGATGAAGGTCAGCTGCATCGTGACGGGCAGGGCCGTGGAGATGCGCTTGGCAACGGAGTTGCGAGCAGCACCATAGGTGCCCATGTCGCCATGGATCAAATCGCCCATATAGCGCACGTAGCGCACGGGCCAGGGGTCGTCCAGACCATACTTCTCATGGTACTCGGCAACCGCCTCGGGCGAGGCGCCGTCACCCAACGCCGTGTAGGCGGGGTCGGTCTTGGAGAACGACATAAGGAAGAACACCAGGACGGTGACGCCCAATGCCATGATCGGCAGCGCCACAAGACGCCTTCCAATCAAACGTAGCAAGTTGTTCACGTTCTCTCCCCTTTCTTTTGTCGGTAGGACCAACTGGTATATGAGTACGGATACTCATTACAAGACCCGAGCGACATCGTTGCCGCCCGGGTCTTTGTTTCAACTATGAGGATACGGTCCCAACGACCGACATCCTGCATACAGACTCAAGCGAGTCTTACGCCTTGACGGTCGCAACGCCCCTGAAGGACATGCTCGTCGTGCCGATGCCCTTGAAGCCATCGAGGGCCTCGCCGTTGGGCGCAGTGGACGGATCGTCCCAGGAAGCGGAGACGGTCTTGACGTGGACAACGGGGTACAGAACGGCGTTGTCGGCAATGATGTCGAAGCACTCGTTCCACTTCTTCTGCTGCTCGTCGCCCTCGGCGGCAAGAGCCTCGTCCATGAGACCGTGGAGCTTCTGCCACTCAGCGGACTCCTTCCACGGGCAACGGGTCTGCATCCAGACGTTGTCGCCGTACCACCAGTTGAGCAGCAGGTCGGGGTCGGCGCCGAAGCAGGAAGGATCGCCAGGGGCAAGGAGGATATCGTAGGCCTCGCCGCCGTCGATGGCAGCGTAGGTGGCCGGCGAGGTATCGGTCTGGATGGTCACATCGAAGCCGAGAGCGTCGAGATCGTTCTTGACCTGGGCGGCCATGCCCTTAATCTGCTCGTTGTCGGTGGTGCGCAGGGTGATGGCACCCGGGGTGATGCCAGACTCCTCGATGAGCTTCTTAGCCTTCTTGGCGTCGGTCTTGTACACCGTGGAAGCCTCATGATAGTTGGTGAAGCTCTTGGGCAGGTAGCAGCTGGCAGCGGTGGCAAGGCCGGCGAAGGTGTTGCTGACCATCTTCTCGGTGTCGAGCGCATACATGACAGCCTGACGGACCTTGACGTTGTTCCAAGGCTCCTTGGCGACGTTGAACATAATGAAGCGGGTGCCGAAACCCTGAACGTTATCGATCTTGCAGCCGGCGCTCTCGAGCTGGTCGACGGCGTCAGCGGTGACGAGCTCCATAACGAGCGTGGAGCCTTCCTGCTGGGCGGTGACACGAGCGGTGGGGTCGGTCAGGATGCTGTACTGGATCTTCTTATCCTCGGCAGCATACTCACCGTTGTACTCGGGGTTGGGAACCAGGGTGATCTCGGTATCGGAGATAGAGTCGTACATCCAGGGGCCGGAGCCGATCGGCTGCTTAGCGCGATCCTCCTCGGCCTGGGTAGCCGGGGTAACGCGGATGATGGCCAGACGATCCTTGAGCAGGGAGAAGTTGGGGACCTTGGTCTTGACCGTTACAGTGCTGGCGTCCTTGGCCTCGATGGACTCGAAGGGCTGGAAGAACGGAGCATAGGTAGCGGAAGCAGCGCAAGCGGTGTAGGAGGCAACGACGTCGTCAGCAGTGACCTCGGTGCCATCGGAGAACTTGGCGCCCTTGCGGATGGTGACCTCGAAGGTAGTGTCGTCCACGGACTTGGGATCGTCGGTGGCGAGCTCGTTGAAGGTGCTGTAGTCGTGGTAATCGATGCCATAGAGGCCCTCGATGACGTGCCAGTTAGCACCCAGGCCCACAGCGGAGCCGGTGCTGGCGGGGTCGAAGCTGGACGGAGCGTAAGCGGAACCAGCGGTGATCACGCCGCCGCCACGGTTGGCGGAATCGGTGGAACCGGAAGCGGAACCCTCGTCGTTGGAGCTGCCACCGCAGCCGGTGAGACCAAGCCCTGCGACAGCAGCGACGCTGCCGGTGAGGCCGAGGAACGAACGCCTGGACATACCCTTGTTGATGATGGCCATGTCTTCTCCTATCAATAGAGAATCTTACCCGGGAGCACCTAGACTTGCCCCCGCGCAACTTGCGGACGATATATACCTTACCTACCGACGGACCCAACTGAGGTGCCGCGCTCGGCGACCGATACATACATACGCTTGAACGGTATTTACTACCGTTCACCGAATTCATTGACAAACGATTCGCCAGACAGTATGTATCGACGAGGTGAGATATCAGTCTTCGTCAACCCGCAGGATAGCAGGGTTTTCGCTTGGGTTAGTCAAACGTTTTAGCGTTAATAAAACCCGAAACCAGCAGGCAATCATGGCGAAATAAATGGTTGAAAATCGCGCAATCATGTATATCAGTTGTTTGGCTCGTGTTTAGCTATCGGAATGGCCAGCCGCCGCCTCGGCGCGCTCGGCATTCCATGCAACGAGCGCCTCGTGGACCGCCTTGGCAACATCGGCAGGTATGCCGCGAACTTCCGCGATCTCTTGCTCGCTCGCCGCGCGCAAACGCTTCATCGAGCCAAAGTGGCGCATAAGGGCACGTTTTCTGGTGGGTCCCACGCCTGGAACTTCATCGAGTACCGAAACCGTCATGGCTTTATCGCGCAACTCGCGATGGAACGTGATGGCAAAACGGTGCGATTCATCGCGAACCTGTTTAATTAGATAGAGCGAAGCAGACCCGGTCGGCAGCACGACGGGAGTCTCGTCCCAAGGCACGAAAACTTCCTCATCGGCCTTCGCCAAGCCACAAACCGGTATATCGAGCCCAAGAGCCTCAAGTTGCTTGATCGCAGCGGTCAATTGCGGCTTACCGCCATCGACAACGAGCAAATCGGGGCGCGAGCCAAAGCGCTCGTCGACCATGCGCTCGGGAGCATAGCGTCGTCCCAAAACCTCGGACATCGACACGAAGTCGTTTGCCTCGTCCAATTCGGCCTGAATTTTAAAACGACGGTACTGGCTCTTGTCGGCGCGTCCGTTGGTAAACACCACCATCGAGGCGACCGTAAAGGTTCCATGCAGCGTCGAGATATCGAAGCACTCGATACGCATCGGCGGCGCCGGCAGCGCCAGCGCGCTTTCGAGCTCCAGGAGCGCTTGATTGGTGCGGTCGTCAGCGTACCCCGTTCGCATCATGTAGCGCATGAGGGCATGGCGCGCATTTTTGGATGCCATATCGAGCAAACGGTGCTTTTCGCCACGCTGCGGCCTATGGAGATGGCAGGAACGCTCGCGCTTGCCTGCAAGCCACTCCCCCAGCGCCTCCGCATCCTCAAGCTCGACAGAGAGGTTTATCTCAGCTGGAATATCAGCCGTCTCGTCGTAATAGCGCTTAAGAAAGCCCGATTGAAGTTCCTCTTCGTCGACATCCAAACCCTTATCGAGAACAAACTCGCAGGTTCGAACCGTTCGACCCTCACGCACGACAAAGACGCAAGCGGCGGAGATGGTCTCCTCGCGATAGAAACCGATGACATCGATATCGACACTGGAGGGAAAAACGACTTGCTGACGGTCGTCCAGACCCCTGATGACCTCCAGACGACGTTTGACGCGTGCCGCGCGCTCAAAGTCGAGCGCCTCGGCGGCATCCGTCATCTCGGAGGTCAGCTCATCGACGACATCCTTGCGATGGCCCGACAAAAAACGCTCGACACGCTTGACGTTCTTGGCATAGTCCGTAGGAGAAATCGCGCCGACACACGCACCTGGGCCGCGCCCGACATGGTAGTCGAAGCAGGGACGCCCGTTTTGCGCGCAAATCATATTGACGATGTCTTCCTCGCCCTTGTGGGACTCGACGATACGACGACAACGACGCCACTCCGCACAAGAAGCCGAGCAGATCGGGATCACCTTGCGCAGCGTGTCAATGGTCTCACGCGCCGCGCGGCTATCGGTATAGGGACCAAAATAACGCGTTCCCGGCTTATGACGCTCGCGCGTGTATTTGATAGCGGGATACAGGTCGCCCTTTGTAATGGCGATAAAGGGGTAGCTCTTGTCATCCTTGAGGTCGACGTTAAAGTACGGATGGTACTGGCCGATCAGGTTGCGCTCGAGTACAAGCGCCTCATGCTCGGTTTCGACAACGATGTAGTCAAAGCTCGCAACCAATTGCATCATGAGCGGTATTTTTTGGCGCTCATCCTGCAGCGTCACGTACTGGCGCATACGGGAACGCAGGTTTTTCGCCTTGCCAACGTAGATGACATCGCCCTTGGCATCTTTCCAAAGGTAACATCCGGGCTGCGTGGGAACGCGCGAAACCTGCTCGGCGAGTGTTGGAATGTTGTCGTGACCGGCCACACGCACCTACTTGCGACGAAGCAGCGCCGAGACCTCGGGCATCTTAAGAACGACGGCAAGGCCAAAGGTAACAGCAAGCGAGACGACACCCGCAACGCAAACATAGCCAAGAGTAATCAGAATCGAGCCGCCAAGTACCCCGACAAAGTGTTCAAGCGCCCACATGACGCCGGCGCCTGCGGCAGCCCCTAGGCCGCCGAGCAAAAGGCCAAAGAAACCGCCATGCAGGATAGATTTGACCTGAAGGCCACGCAGGCGACGACGCAGCCACCACAGCGAACAGCCGACCAAGATCACGTAGTCGACAACATACGAAAGCGCGATTGCCGGCATACCGAAGCCCAGCACAACGCCAAACAGCAGAACCGAGCCAGCCTGGCCGATGGCGGAATACAGGCAATAGCGGCTATAGGGCTTCATGTCGAGCAAGGCAGAGAAGCTCTTCTGCATCAACACGACCACGCCGTAGAGCGGCAGCGAGAGCGCCAGGTAGACAAGGTACTCGGACACCAGCGCCACGCCGGATTCATCGAACTTGCCGGCACAGTAAATCATGTTGAGCGGACGTGCGAAGACAATCAGGTACAGTGCGAACGGAATCAGGAAGAACAGCATCTGGGCGACGCCACGCGAAATGCCCGTGCGAACGCTGTCGTAATCCTTCTCCTGTGCGTCATGAGAGAGCTCGGTATAGAGCGCCGTCGAAAGCGAGGCGGCAATCAGCGCGTAGGGCAGCGTGTACCACAGGCGCGCATAGGCGATGACGGAAGGACCCGTCTCGGGCTGGACCACCAGCGCGGCAGCGTTGGTGATAGAAGTCGAGACAAACATGCACACCGTGGCGAGCAGCGTCGGGATACCGAGCGCAATCGTCTGGCGCAGCGCGGGGTCCTTAAAGTCGATATGGATATGGGGATGCACGCCGTGCTTGCCAAGCGCGGGAATCTGACATGCCATCTGAACAAAGACACCGAGGGTCGTACCGGCCGCAATCAAGATGATGCCGGCACGTTCGCCAAACTGTGCGGACACGGACGCAAAACCCATAAAGCTCGCAATGACGATCACATTGTTGAGGACCGGGGCAAACGTCGACCAGAAGTAGTCGCGGTGTGCGTTGAGAACGCCCGAGAACACCGAGCCCAAACCATAAAAGAGAATCTGGACGGCAAAGAAACGGAACATGAACGCAGCGGTATCCATGCTGCCGCCGTCACCCGAAAGGAACGATTGCGTCCAGATAAAGCCCGGGGCGAACACGGTCCCCAGCAACGAAATGCCACCCAGCACCAAAAGCAGAATGCCAAGCAGGTTGCCCACGTACTCGTTCGAGGCCTCGCGACCCTGCTCACGCCTCACGCCCATGTACACGGGCAAAAACGCCGTCACGAGCATGCCACCCATCACGAGTTCGTAGAGCATATTGGGCAGGTTGTTGGCGACCTGATAGGAGGACGAGAGTAGCGACATGCCGATAGCGGCCGCCATTGCCCACGTGCGGATAAAACCGGTGACGCGAGACACGATAGTCAGAATGGTCATAAGCCCGGCGGAACGACCAACCGTGGAGTAGTCCGACGAGCCCATGTCGTCAGTGTCATCTCGCGACGAAGAAGCTTCGGATGAGGGCGTCTGAGGCGCAGATTCTTTTGCAAAATGAGCTCCGCACTTCAATTCTTCCTGCGGCATCGCTCAGTCCTCTCTCGTAATCGCGGCAACCGTCGCCCCGCAAAATGCAATTAAATCATCGGGTGCAAGCTCGAGCTGATAACCACGCTTGCCTCCCGAAATAAAAATGGTATCCCAAAGGACGCATGTCTCATCAATGAGCGTCCGGTAGCGTTTTTTCATACCGACCGGGCTGCAGCCGCCACGAACGTAGCCAGTCGCCGCAAGCAAATCCTTCACATGCATCATGGCCAAGGACTTCTCCCCCGCGGCACGCGCGGCGGACTTTAGATCGAGCTCGTCGGCAACAGGGATGCAGCACACGACATAGTCGTTGGACGGTGTCACGCAGACCAAAGTCTTAAATCCTTGACCGGGCTCCTCGCCAAGCTGCTCCGAAATCGCGACCCCCAGGCCCACCGACTCATCACCATCGTCTTCGTACGTATGTAGAACATAGGAAATGCCGGCGCTTTCCAGCTCGCGCATCGCATTGGTTTTTGGCGTCTTTACAGCCTTTGCCATGACATATCCTTTCCCTCGCATTCGGACGCAAGGATTAAGTATATGTCCAATTCGACTGCATACGTCACTTCGGCACAGCAAGCGCCATCGAATCACAAGGAGTCGATGGCGCCCATAAACTGAATCGCCTATTTATTGAGCATCAAGTTGAGCCTGGCGCTCCCGGTCACGCCTGAGCAACGGCGCCAAAAACTTGCCCGTATAACTCTGCGGACAGTCCGCAACCTGCTCCGGTGTACCCGAAACCACGACGGTTCCGCCGCCGTTACCGCCCTCGGGACCCATATCGATCAGGCGGTCGGCAACCTTGATGACATCAAGGTTGTGCTCAATCACCAGCACCGTGTTGCCCGCATCGACCAAGCGCTGCAGCACATCGAGCAGCTGGCGGACGTCCTCAAAATGAAGGCCAGTCGTCGGCTCGTCCAAAATATAGAACGTC
>UQZC01000075.1 GCA_900545505.1 uncultured Collinsella sp. | reverse complement strand
TCCGTACATGTACGGATGAATGTGGGAAGTGTTCGGATGAAGTTGATAATCAAGGTTGTCCTAAATCGCCAAAACTGCCGCGCCAAACGCCCTGATGTGGCAATATGTTGTCTGCATATTGCATCAATGCAACCTCAGAAAGAATGCGAGAACCCGTGTCCAGTCCGTTTACCAGCTTTTTAGCCCAGCACTTTGACCAGATTAACGACTATCTGGCCACGTTCTTTGACGGACAGGCGACTTCTGCCGATATCGAGCGCTACCTGTATGCGCCGCTCTCGGCTTTTACGGCCAACGCCGGCAAGCGCCACCGCCCGCTTATCTGCATGCTCGCCGCAACCGCAGTGGGCGGTAGCTTTGAGAGCGCCCGCAGCGCCGCGGCAGCCATCGAGCATTTCCAGTCGGGCGCGCTGATCCACGACGACATCGCCGACAACGGACAGCTTCGTCGAGGCAAGCCCTGCATGCACCTTACCGAGGGCACGGGCCTTGCCATCAATTGTGGCGACCTGGCGCTCACCATGGTCACCAAGACGGTTCTCGACGACCCTACGCTGGAGTCCGACGTGAAGCTGCGCGTGCTCCACGAGCTTACCGAGATGATCGTCCGCACCATCGAGGGTCAAGCACTCGACCTGGGTTGGGTCCGCGACGGGCGCTTTGATATCTCGGTTGATGACTACCTGGACATGGCGACGCACAAGACCGCGTTTTACAGCGGAGCCACGCCGCTTGCCGCCGGAGCCATTATCGGCGGCGGCAACGATGAGCAAATCGAAGCGCTGCGCGCCTTTGGCCTGCACACGGGCCTTGCCTTTCAGATTCAGGACGACCTGCTCAACCTTGTCGGCACTAAGGAAGCCGCCAACAAGGACTTCCGCACCGACATCACCGAGGGCAAGCGCACGCTTGTCGCCGTACACGCCCTCTCTGATGAGCGCCACCACGACGAGGTCGAGGCGATTCTTTCCTCAGGCACCGATAATCCCGCGCAGCTCGCACGCGCCGTGGAGATCTTCCAGGAGACCGGCTCCATCGATTACGCCCACACTTACGCGCTCGACCTGACCGCTAAGGCCAAAGCGGCCATCGAGAACGTTGAGCTTGATCCGCACGCACGCGAGCTGTTCCTCTCCATGGCAGATTTCTTTGTGGAGCGCCTTAACTAACGGGGGTTATAAAACCTGTCAGCAGCGTATTTAGGCACAACTTGCTACACTGTTGAGTGCATGTTTATGCATCCCTTTGCGTTGTCTATCCGACAGACGCTCAAATAGTACGAATGGTACGCCGAAAGGGGTTCGTTCATGGAACCTATTACAACGGGCATGCAAGGAGCAGCCGTCGAGGACGTGCAGTCTCGTCTCCTGCAGCTCGGCTACACGATTGATGCCGCCGAAGTCACCGACAAGTACTTTGGAGCCACCACTGAGCAGGCCGTCAGCACCTTCAGGCTCGACAGCGGCCTTGCTGCCGGTCATGCCGTCGATATCCCCTGTTGGAGCGCCCTTGTAGACGCTTCGTATAAGCTGGGCGACCGCACTCTCTATCTGCGCATGCCCAATTTCCATGGCGCCGATGTGCAGGCCCTGCAGCGCGCTCTCAACGTTTTGGGCTTTGCCTGTGGCGAAGACGACGGCTACTTTGGTCCGCATACCGAGGCCGCCCTGCAGCAGTTCCAGGAAAATGTCGGCCTGTTTGCCGACGGCATGGCCTTCCAGGACACCTACGCCTACATCAACCGCCTGCACCATGTGTGGGAGGGCAAGCCCTCGGTCACCGAAGCCGAGTCCCGCATCGGTTTTGCTCGCGCCGCCAACGTGCTCGAGCGCTTCCAGATTGCCGTTATCGGCGAGGACCCCATCGCACGCAGCGTTGCGTCGCGCATGTGGAATATCGCCACGGCAACGACCGACAACAGCGGCATGATGCTCTGCGACTCCGAGGTCCCAACCGACGTTGACCTGGTGCTCGAGATCGCAAGCGATGAGCTGCCCGCAGATGCAGCGCCGCGCGCCACGATCGCCCTCGCCGAGTGCCACAACCTGGCCCAGCGCATCCGCACCGCCAATGTCGCCGCGCAGCAGAAGCCGGCTCGCATTCGCATTGAGCTCACGGGCATGACGCGCTACAACGGCACCTTCACGGCCAGCGACGCGCAGACACTCGCCGTACGCCTGCTCGATGGCGTTTGCGATGCCCTCGCAGATTAGGTAAACTAAACGAGTTGCTTTTGGGCAACACCACACATTGGGACGTAGTTCAACGGTAGAACTCCGGTTTTTGGTGCCGGCTGTTGGGGGTTCGAATCCCTCCGTCCCAGCCCTTAAGAACACAGCGCTCCAGGCCCTTATGAACCTGGAGCGCTTTCTTGTGGGCAAGCGGAGGAATTCGAACCCGCAAGGGTGCGGAGCTGAGGAAACGCGAAGGCGCCCCAAGCCCATTAGGACCAAGAGCGCCTTACATCTTGAAATATCAGCCCAATTCCGAAAAGCGAGCCGCATGCAACAACCAGGTAACCACAGGCCCCGGGAGAGCGGGGACACCGGCTTAGGTTTATCGCGAGTTCCGCACGAACAGGAGGCCACTTAACCTCGATGTTTTGGACGTGACAGCGAGAGGGGCCCTGGTATGGCAAGGTGACGTGAAACAAGGCGGCGCTGACCTTCTGGTCGCGCCGCCGAAGTTGAACGTCAGATTGCCGTGCCAGGGCCCCTCGCCGCCGTTCGGTAGAACGGCGGAGCTAATTGTTCAGCATGCGGTCGAAGCTTCCCGAGTCGCCATCCCGATAGTCTGCGGTCATCAGAATCTCCTGCGGAATGCGCCCGCCCTCGCGCAGCACGTTGCGGAACTGCACGCGCGTAACCATGGGCAGATCCTTGATCGTCGCCGCCAGGTTCTGCGGCACGCCCTGGTTGGCAGCCGCGGGCTCGCACTCGCCGCCGGCCTTCACGCGACGCTTATGCTCGGCGAGCATAGCGCGATACATGCCGGCATGCAGGCGAATCTCAACCACATTGGCATTGCGAGCCTGCTCGACGATGCGCGCGCCCTCGCGGTCGATATCGCCCACATAGTAGACGTAGTTAAAGCGATAGCCAATCTCGGCCAGATAATCGTCCAGGGCATGCGAGACGCTTGCCTTGCATCCGCCGCCAAAAATCACGCCGCCCACCTTGATGCCAAAGAGCTTGGCATGCTTGCGGCCACGTAGCAGCTTGACGATCTCGTCGTAGGTGTCCAGGTTCTCGACCATAATGAACGGCTTGTCGGCACCCAGCGTAAAGAAACCCGTAAAGTGCACGGGGCGATTGGGAGCGACCTTGATCGCCTGCATGCTGATGCCCTTTTCGGTCATACGCCTGATCAGGCGCTCACCGTGCTTGCCGTCAAAAGCCTTCTCGTCGTTAAAGATCTGGTAGGCACGCTGGCGGCGCGAGGCAACCGGCGTATCGGCACCTCGGTTCTGCTCGATCCAAGCCTGGATGATTGCGATTTCCTCGGCAATCTTGCGGTTGGACATCTCGTTGTGCTGAGTGCGCTGCGGAGCCTTTTTGCCGTCCTTGCCCTCAACCTTTACGATCTGTGTCTGCTGCTCCTTGATCTTAGAGAGCGCCGTGGGCGTAGGGACAACCTTGAGCAGCTGCCTGCCTAAAACGCGGGCAAGGGCAAACGCCGAGACCTCGCCGTGAACGTCCGGCCTGGGCTGCTGGGCAGCAGTATCTGCTGCGGCAGACTCCGGCTTCTTCTGAGACTTGCGCTTAGAATCGCCTTGGGAATTGCGCTCGCGCTTCGGCATAGATGCCTGCTTCTGCGGACGAACGGACTTGCTCTCCTTCGCCGGCTGGCGCTTAGGCTGCCCCGAAGAAACCTCGGCCTTCGCATCCTCGTTCTGCGGCGTGATCTTCTCGGCCGCAGTCTCGGCATGGGAACTGCGGCCCCCACGATGGCGACGGCGGCGAGGCTTGCTCGACGCGCCCTGCTCCGTCTGCTCATCAGTAGGCTGCTGGCCCTTGGCCTCGGCATCAACCTCAAGCTGCGGCTCAACAGGCTTCTGCTCGCGAGCCTCCGGCTCAACGGCCTTCTCGTCCTTCTCGCCCTGAGTGGTCGAAGCCGGTTCGCTCTTCTCCTGACGCCTTACGGGATACGCGCGCCCCGCAAAACCACGTCCGGGACGGCATGAACCCGGAGCCTTCTTGGCAGACTCCTCAACATCGTCTGCAACCTCAGAAGACTCTTCAACCTCACGCGCGGCATCCTGCTGTGCAGCCTTAAAGTGAGCGCCGCGACGGCGCTTGGGCTCTTGGGCCTCCACGGGCTTTTGCTCCTTCGTGGGCTTCTGCGACTCGGCAGCAACCTCGGTCTCAACAGCCTCGGCATCCGTCTCGCCCTTTTGAGCAACGGCGCGACGGAAGCGCTCCTGCTGGGCGCGGCGCTGCGCATCGCGCTTGCCACCCCCACCAAAACCGCCGCGTCCTGCCTTGGCCGTAAAGGCACGCACGACGTTCTCATCGAGCAACTCATCGGTATCGACATGCTCACGCGGAGCAGCTTCTTCCACAGCAGGCACGTCAGCGGAATCCTCGACGACAAAATCCTCGACGGACTCGGCAGGCTGCTCCTGGGCATCGTTAATCTCGGCATTGATGGTATAGAACGCCGGGCGCCCGTTAATGCCGCTACCCTCGATCTTGGTCACGATCTTTGCCGCGATAAGCTCATCGCGCATCGCCTTGGTGTCGCACTCCTTATCGACGGAGCGGAAAATCTGCGCCAGCGCACTCGACTTAATCTTGAGCGCCTTGCGGCAAAGCAGGTCGTAGGCAACCAGCTTGGCACGCTCAGCAGAAAGCGACGTCTGGCTGCTCAGGCGCTCAGCCAGAGCATCGACATTTTGTTGGTTATCGGAATATACCGTCTTGGCCACGGGGCCCCTTTCATATGCACACATATACGTGTATATGGTACAACGCGCGCCCTTATCCACGCAAAACATCTGCGAGAACACTCGAGCGTCACCCGCTTTTGCATGAAAAAAGACCGAGCCCGCGAAGTCGCGGACCCGGTCTTTCCGAGTCAAATGGATGGGAGATTCAACCCGTCCGACCGACTAGGCCTTGGCGGCCTCGGCGTCAGCGGGAGCCTCGGCGGCAGCGGCGCGACCGTACTCGGCCTTGCCCATCTCGGACCACTCGGGCTCCTCATCAGGCATGGAGCCAGCCTCCTTGCCGAAGAACTCCTTGAGGCAGTTGACGGCGACGATGAGGCCCAGGACCATCAGCAGGACGGCAAAGACGAGCTGCAGGCCCTTGGTAGCGGCGACGGAGACGGCGGCCGTGGTGGCGGGGAGCGGGGGGGGCCTCTCTCGCCATGCAGCCCATGGCGCTCTGGACCAGCGAGGTGAAGGTGCAGCAGAGCAGGAAGGCGACGGGCACGTAGAGCATCCAACCCTTGCGGCCGGTGCACTTGCAGAACACGGCGAGGGTGATCATGGTCATGCCGCCGAGCAGCTGGTTGGAAGCACCAAAGAGCGGCCAGATGTTGGCATAGCCACCAAAAGCGAGGGCGAGACCGGGAAGCAGGGTGACGACCGTGGCGAACCAGGGGTTGCCGAGGACCTTCATGTAGCCGGCCTTGGACTCGATGGCCAGGGCGTCGTTGGTCTGGGCAAAGAACTCGGAGAACGAGGTGCGGGCGATGCGGGCGACGGCGTCGAGCGAGGTCAGGGCCAGAGCGGAGACGTTCATGGTCATGAAGACGGTAGCGAGCGTGCCGTCAACACCGAAGGCCTGCATACCGCGGGAGATGCCAGCGGCGAAGATCTGGAACGGGGTGGAAGCGACACCGGCGTTGAGGGCGCCGGTACCGGCGGTGTTCATATCGGAGAACATGATGCCGGCAACGATGATGGCAAGGATGCCGACGAAGGACTCGACGATCATTGCGCCGTAACCGACCTTGACGGCGTCCTGCTCCTTCTCGACCTGCTTGGAAGAGGTGCCGGAAGAAACGAGGCTGTGGAAACCGGAGAGAGCACCGCAAGCGACGGAGACGAACAGGACCGGGAACATCATGCCGGAGGCAGTGGAGAAGCCGGTGAAGACCGGAGCGGTGATAGTGGCCTGACCGTTGACGCCCAGGACGACGATGCCGAGGACAGCGCAGACGATCATGACGATCATCATGATGGAAGTGAGGTAGTCACGCGGGGTCTTGAGCATCTGGATGGGCATAGCGCCAGCGAAGACCAGGTAGACCATGACGACGGCGAACCACTGGAACTTATCCAGGTAGACCGGAAACTGCATACCGACGGCGAACATGAGAACCATGAGGACCACGCCGGTGACGAACTCGGCAGCGCCGGTGAGGTTGAACTTCTTCTGGGCCCAACCAAAGGCGATAGCGACGAAGGTGAACAGGATGGAAATGGTACCAGCGCAGCCGGCGGCATAGGACTTGGTGAAGTCGATGGCACCGGTAGCAGTACCAGAAGCGTCAACGGCCGGGGTGAACATGAACGTCTTGCAGACCATGTCGGTGAAGGCGGCGATGACGATGATGCAGAACAGCCAGCAGAACAGCAGGAACAGGCGACGGCCGGTCTTGCCAATGTACTTCTCGATGAGCTGAGCCAGGGACTTGCCGTTGTTCTTCATCGAGGCGTACAGGGCGCCAAAGTCGTGGACGGCGCCAAAGAAGATGCCGCCGATGAGGACCCAGAGCACGACGGGCAGCCAGCCAAAGGCCATGGCGACGATCGTACCCGTAACAGGGCCAGCACCGCAGATCGAGCTGAACTGGTGCGAGAACGCGGTGAAGGCGGAGACGGGCGAGAAGCTCTTGCCGTCCTTCATGCGCTTGGCCGGCGTGAGGGCCTCTTTGTCAACGCCCCACTTGTTGGCCAGCCATCGGCCATAGCCCAGATAGCCGCAGGCGAGCACCGCCGCGGCCACAACCATGAGCAAAACTCCGTTCATTACATTTCCTCCTCTAAAAAGAACTTCCTAGACATAAAAAATGAGGGCCGTCGGTTGCGCTCGACGGCCCTCATCTTCATCAGCCGCCCGTTATCGTACGGGCTAGCTGTATGTGCTAACCCGCATCAGATAATTACTACGCTGATAATGTTTAGCTGATGCGTGAACATGTCTAAGAAATCCTCTTCAATCATGATGCGAACGATCCGTGCGTGTTCACATCCCCCAGTGGTTGAAAAGGAGTATGAAACTTTAGTTACCTAAAGTCAACGCAAATTTGTAATGAATTTTCAACTTTTTTTGGATTTCTCGGTATAAAACGCCACTGACCTCGGACTTTACCCCACGACAGTTTTTGCATGAGAGATGCCCCTGAGAGCCGCGGGAGCCGGGCGGCGCATATGAACTTTCCTGCTCTACAGTCCTGCGCAAGACGGAAAGCACATTAAGTGCTTTCCTTTGCGTG
>UQZC01000074.1 GCA_900545505.1 uncultured Collinsella sp. | reverse complement strand
GAGGGCGTTGAGGTCGAGGCTAACGACGACTGGGAGGGCTCGGAGTTCCGCTACTGCAACGAGTTCCTCTTTAAGGCCGATGCCCCCTTTGACGAGGACGAGTGCCTTAAGTTCCTGGGTTCCATGGGCGACTGCGAGCTGCTCGTGGGTGCCTACCCCGACTACAAGATCCACGTGCACTCCAACACCCCCAACCTGGTGCTCGAGCATATGCTGCAGCTCGGTCAGATCTACGAGGTCTTTATCCACAACATGGAGATGGAGGCCCACGACCGTACCGCCAGTCGTCGTCCAGGGGACCAGGAGAAGGGCTGCCGAGCCCGCCAAGGCGCTGGGCTTTGTCGCCGTTGCCGCTGGTTCGGGCGAGGCCGACATCCTCAAGTCCCTCGGCGTTGACGTGATCGTCTCGGGTGGCCAGACCATGAACCCCTCTACCGCCGACCTGCTGGGCGCGGTGGACCAGGTCAACGCGACCTCGGTCGAGATTTTGCCCAATAGCGCCACCACCCGTATGCCTGCCGAGGCTGCCGCTTCTGCCTGCACCGACAAGAAGGTCGCCGTCGTTCCCACCAAGACTGTCCCGCAGGCGTTCTCCGCACTGTTCGCGGTCCTGCCCGATTCCGAGCTCGAGGATGCTGTTGCCGCCATGGTCGACGCCATCAGCGAAGTTCGCGATGGCGAGGTCACCCGCGCCGTGCGTGATTCCAGCGCCTCCGACGGCTCTCCGATTCACTCCGGTGATGTCATGGGTATCATCGCCGGCTCCATCGACGTGGTCGGCTCCGACGTGAAGCAGGTCACGCTCGACTGCATCAACCGCATGCAGGAGGAAGAGGAGGGCGATGCGCTGACGATTCTGGCCGGCGAGGAGCTGTCCGATGAGGCCTTCCAGGAGATCGTCGACGCCATCGAGGAGGCTCAGCCCGACCTGGAGATCGATGCCCATCGTGGCGAGCAGCCGCTCTATCCCGTGATCTTCTCGATCGAGTAGGCATCTGCCCATGTCCGAGCTGTGCTCCGTGCCGCGCGTCTCGGAGCGCTTTGCCCAGAGCAATGCGCTCGACGAGGATATCGCGCGACTCAAATATGTTTCGGGTAAACGTGAGGAGGCCCTTCGCCGTTTGGGAATTCAGACGGTGGGGGACCTCCTTCTCCATATCCCTCATCGATACCTGGACTTTACGCGCTCCTGGTCCATCGAGATGGCGCCCATCGGTACCGTGTGCACGATCGTCGCCACGGTCGATCGTATCGTTCAAAAGCAGCCCCGCCCGCGTATGCAGGTGACCGAGGTCTCGCTGGTGGACGAGACGGGCGTGCTGCAAGTCGCCTTTTTCCGTCAGCCCTGGATTGCCCAGCAGTTTAAGCAGGGAGACCGCCTGGCCGTGATGGGTAAGGTCGAGTTTGCCTACGGCTTTAAGCAGATGGCCTCTCCGCATTTCGAAAAGCTCGAGGAGGGGCGTGCCGCTGGTACTATCCTGCCGGTCCATTATGTGAGCGATGGCGTGAGCCAGGCGTGGATGCGCCGCATCGTTAGCGGCGCGCTCGAGGTCGTCGGCAATCCCTTCGATCCGATTCCCGCACGTTTGCGCGTCAAGCGCCGCCTGATGAGCAATGCCCGTGCGTTGCGCTCGATCCACTTTCCTTCGAGTATGGCCGAGCGCGATATCGCGCGCCGGCGTCTTGCCTACGAGGAGTGTCTCTGCTTGCAGCTCGCACTGCGTCTGCGTAACGATGGCGGCTTGGTCGAGGTGGTTCCCTACGCCCACGCCGCGGGCGAGCACTTGGCCGCGCTTAGGCAGGCCCTGCCGTTTTCGCTGAGCGACGAGCAGGAGGCCGCATTCCAGGATATTTTGCACGACATGTGCGATGATACGCGCGTCATGAACCGTCTGCTGCTGGGCGACGTCGGTACCGGCAAGACGGCCGTTGCCGCCTGTGCGTTGGCTGTAGTCGTCGATAGCGGCACCCAGGCCTGCGTCATGGCGCCTACGGGCGTGCTGGCTCGTCAGTATGCCGATAAGACAGGCCCTTTGCTCTCTCAGGCTGGTATGTCCTGGGCGCTCCTGACGGGCGCCACGCCGGCGGCGGAGCGCGAGCAGATCCATGCGCAGCTGGAATCGGGCGAGCTTGACGTGCTCTTTGGTACACATGCCGTGCTTTCCGAAGACGTGAATTTTAAGCACTTGTCGCTCGTGGTCATCGACGAACAACACCGCTTTGGCGTGGGCCAGCGCAACGCCTTGCGCGCGAAGGGCCCGGGTGCCGACCTGCTCGTTATGACGGCCACGCCGATACCGCGCACGTTGGCGCTCTCGGTCTACGGCGACCTGGACACGAGCATCATCCGCCATCGGCCTGTTCCGGGGGCGGGCGTTACGACGCGCGTGCTTACCGAGTCGAGCCGCGACCTTGCCTACGGCGCCATTCGCGAGGCGCACGAAAAGGGCCAGCAGGCTTACGTGATCTGCCCGCTTGTGGAGCCGAGTGACTCGACCGATGAACTTGAGGATGTCCCCGGTATCGCCCGCGATGACGAGGGCCGCGTGACCGTCCCCGTGCCGCTGCGCGATACGGCAACCGAGCTCGACCGCCTGCGCCTGGCGTTGCCGGGACTTACCATCGAGCGCCTTCACGGCCGCATGCCGGCGGGGGAGAAGGACCGCGTGATCGGTGCTTTCAAGCGTGGCGAGATCGATGTGCTCGTATCGACCACGGTGGTCGAGGTGGGCGTCGACGTGCCCAACGCCACCGTCATGGTCATTGAGAACGGTGAGCGCTTTGGCTTGGCGGCCCTGCACCAGCTGCGCGGTCGCGTGGGCCGCGGCAGCGTGTCGGGCACCTGCCTGGTCATGACGCACTCCAAGGGCAATGGTGGCGCCTCGGCGGCACAAGACCGTCTCCAGTCGCTCGAAAAGACTTCGGACGGCTTTACGCTCGCCCAGATGGACCTGCGTCTGCGCCATGAGGGCGAAATCCTGGGCTACCGTCAGCATGGCGGCGTGACCCTGCGCTTTGTGGACCTGGACGCCGACGAGGATCTTATCGAATGGGCCCATTTGGACGCGGTCGAGCTCTTGCGGTATGCTTGCAACCTTGACTCCGTGGCGACGCGCCCCTTGCGCGATGCGGTCGCCACGCGCTATCGACATATCTTTAAGGAGGTCAGCGGAGGATGAGAATCATCGGTGGTGAATGGCGCGGCCGCAAGATCGAAGAGCCGCGCGGGCGCGATGTCACCCGTCCCACGACCGATCGCGTGCGCGAGGCATGCGCGTCCATGGTCATGTCGGCGTTCGATTTCGATTTGGATGAGGTCCGCGTGCTGGACGCCTTTGGCGGCTCCGGCGCCCTGGGAATCGAGATGCTCTCGCGTGGCGCCCGCTCGCTCACCACGTTCGAGATCGATCGCAATGCCGCCCGTCTGATCACCAAGAATATCGAGTCGCTGTGCCGCGATCGCTCGCGCTGGCGCGTCGTTATCGGCGATGTGCTGGCGAGCGCCTCGCGCTGCCGGGTGGTCCCTTTGATCTGGTTCTGCTCGATCCGCCGTACGCCTTTGGCGCCGAGCCGGTCGAGGAGCTGCTGCAAAATCTTTCCCGGCAGGGTTTGCTGGCACCCGGGGCCTTTGCCCTGTTTGAGCATGCCGCAGTCGATACTGGCGCTCATCCGGCTGGTTTTGAGACCGTGCGAGAGAAGCGCTACGGCATTACCTCGGTTGACTTGCTGCGCTGGGTGGCCGAGGACGAGAACGACCATACTGGCGAGAACGAAAATGACGAGGATGTGCCATCGGAGGACACCCATGAATGACACCATCAACCGCGTAATCGTCCCGGGCACCTTCGATCCCATCACCTTTGGCCATATCGACGTGATCCGCCGAGCCCGTCGCATCTTTCCCAGCGTGATCGTCGCCGTGGCCGAATCGCAGGGTAAAAACGGCGTGGGTACCACCTTTATGCTCGACGAGCGCGTGGCGCTGGCCCGCGAGGCCCTCGGCGATTTGGACGGCGTGGAGGTGCTGCCCTTCACCGGCCTGCTAGTCGACTTTGCACGTGAACGGGGCGCTGGCGCCGTCGTTAAGGGTCTGCGCGCCATGACCGACTTTGAGTACGAGCTGCAGCAGGCCGACCTCAACTACCGCCTGGATAGCGAGCTGGAGTCCATCTTTGTCATGAGTGCTCCGCAGTACGGTTACATCTCGAGCTCGGTGGTGCGCCAGATTGCGTCGCTTGGGAGCGACGTGTCGACGTTTGTGCCGCCCAACGTGGTCGAAGCGCTCAAACATCGCTTTTCGTGACGTTTTTTATTGCCTGGTGGCATGTGGTAAACTAACACGATGATATGTTACCTATGAAAGGAGACCGGATGCCGGGCGAGAATTTTCCTGGCGACAGGATCGTGAGTCTTGTCGACGAGCTCGAGGGGCTCATCGAAGAGGCTAAGACGCCGTTCGGCAAGAACGCCCAGATGAAGGTTATCGACGCCGACGTCTTCTTTAACATCCTCGATGAGATCCGCATGAGCTATCCCGAGGAGTGGCAGAAGTCCCGCCGTATCCTCAAAGAGCGCGAGGAGCTTATGGCCTCCGCCGCCGCTCAGGCCGATTCCATCATTGCCGATGCTCAGCAGCAGGCGCTCACCATTGCCGGTGAGCAGGAGATCGTCCGCTTAGCACAGCAGCAAGCCGACGACATCCGCGACCGTGCCCAGCAGTACGAGCGCGAGACGCGCTATGCCGCCGAGGATTACGCCGAGCAGGTCTTTACGCACCTCGAGGAGAACCTCAAGAGCCTGACCGGCACCGTCACCCGTTGCCGTCAGCAGCTCAACGAGGGTGCCGCCCAGCAGAACGGTCAGTGGTAATGGCTGAGTTCCCGAGCGTAACCGTCGATCTTTCCGAGCAGCTCGAGTTTCCCGGAGACTCATATCCGCTGACTGGCAAGGTCGATGTCGCCGCCTACACGGTGGGCGAGAAGGAGTACCAGCTGCAGGACGGTATTGCCTACGACGTGGTCTTTACCAACGCCGGCACCGGTGTTCTGCTCTCGGGTATGGTCCGCGCGCACGCCACCGGCGAGTGCGACCGCTGCCTGGAGCCCGCCTGGTTTGACATCGCCGGAGAGATCGAGGAGTTCTACCTCTTTGAGGAGCCCGAGGATCCCGAGGCCTACGAGGACGGCTACGAGCTTCTGGGTGAGGACCGTATCGTCGATCTGGGTGAGCCCATCAATGACGCGGTCGTTATGGACACGCCGTTTGTGGTGCTCTGCAAGCCCGATTGTCGCGGTCTGTGCCCCACTTGCGGTTGCAATCTCAACGTGGAGCAATGCGATTGTGCTGCCCAAGCCGAGGCCGAATGGGCCGAAGCCACGGAAAATCCATTTGCAGCATTGAAGAATCTCAAGCTTGATGAGTAAAACTGTGGTAGTATCGCTACTTGCGCGTAATCGCCACACTGGATAGTTCATAAGGAAGGTCACTATGCCCGTACCTAAACAAAAGCAGGGTCGTATCCGCACTCACACCCGTCGTTCCGCCAACATGAAGATCTCGGCTGCGGCTCAGTCCACGTGCCCCCGTTGCGGCGCTGTTAAGCTTCCGCACCACGTGTGCCCCAGCTGCGGTTTCTACAAGGACCGCGAGGTTATCGTTACCGAGTAACGGTATACTCTGGATGCGATGCCGTTCCAAATGGAACCACAATGGCCGGCTCAATGAGTCGGCCATTTTTGTATAAGGAGCATGTTTATGAGTAACGTTCGCGTTTGTGTAGACGTTGTGGGCGGAGACGAGAAACCTCAGGTTGTTCTCGATGGTATCGAGGCTGCGCTTGCCGCCGATCCCGATATCGAGGTCTTGGCAGCTGGCCCCGCCGAAATCGTCAACCCTTTTGCCGCTTCCCATGCACGTGTTGAGGCCCTTGAGGCACCTGACGTTATCGCCATGGATGACGATCCCATTCGCGCCGTGATGACTAAACGCAAGTCGTCGATCGTGCTGTCGTGTCGCGCCATCAAGAAGGGTAATGCGGACGCGTTTTTCTCTGCCGGCTCCACCGGCGCCATGACCGCCGCTGCCACCGCCTACGTGACGCCGTTTAGGTATCAGGCCGAAGGCAAGAAGCAGCCGGTGCGCCCCTGTCTGACCAATGCGCTACCCAATCGCGCCGGCGGTCTGACGGTGCTGTGCGATATGGGCGCCAACCCCGATGTCGAGGTCGATGACATGGTACGTTTTGCCCAGATGGGTAGTGCTTATGCCCGCGTCGTCCTGGGCATCGAGCATCCCCGCGTGGGCCTGCTTGCCAACGGCACCGAGGACGAGAAGGGCTCCAACTTTACCAAGGCCTGCTTCCCGGCCATGAAAGCCGCCGTTCCCGGCTTTGTTGGTAACTGCGAGGGAACGGACATCACCTCCGGTAACTTCGATGTCGTCGTTGCCGATGGCATGTCGGGCAATATTGCGCTCAAGGCCACCGAGGGTGCTGCCAAGTTTTTGCTACAGGAGCTCAAGGGCGTCTTTATGTCATCGCTCGGCACCAAGATTGCCGCGCTGCTCATTAAAAAGCAAATGCGCGAGATTAAGGCCAAGCTCTCTGGCGACGCCAAGGGCGGCGCGATTCTTCTGGGCCTGCGCGGCGTGGTCCTGATCGGCCATGGCGCCACCTCGGACGAGGCTGTTAAAAACGGTACGCTCGCGGCGGCCGAAGCCGTGCGCGCCGGGCTGGTCAAGAATGTCGCCAACTCTATGGACGGTATCGTTTTATAACAGCGGCGTTATGCGTCTTGGGGCGCACGTCGTGGGGTAGAATCAGAACCGTGTCTTGGTACCGCCCGGGCGGTACCATTCTTTTGGTATTCATGCACTATGAGAGGAAGCGCTATGGACCGCTCCGAAATCTTCGACAAGATCGCCGAGGTCGCTGCTGACGTTCTGGGCGTCGATGTTGCCGAAATTAGCGATGAGACCACCTTTGACGACCTCGATGCCAACTCGCTCGAGCGTTTGCAGCTGGTTACGGCCATCGAGGACGAGTTCAACCTCGAGATCGATGACGAGACTCTGCTCTCGCTTAACTCTGTCGCCGACGCCGTCGACGCTATCGAAAACGCCAGGGAGGCTTAGGTCTTGGCTTTGTCTGAACGACTTACGCGCGCCCAGGAAATTCTGGGCCACGAGTTCAATAATAAGGTGCTGCTGCGTGCGGCCCTTACGCATCCCTCGGCAGTCGAGGGCCAGCCGGTTTCTGCCAGCTATGAGCGCCTTGAGTTTTTGGGCGATTCCATTTTGGGCGCCGTGGTCGCACGCTCCCTGTTTGAGTCCTATCCGGAGTTTGACGAGGGCAAGCTCACGCGCCTGAAGGTGTCGCTTGTCTCGGGCGCTACGCTGTCCGAGGTTTCTCACGAGCTGGGTATCGACGACATCATCATCTTTGGTGCCTCCGAGACTGGTACCGGTGCGCGCGGCCTGCATTCGGCGCTCGAGAACGTCTAC
>UQZC01000073.1 GCA_900545505.1 uncultured Collinsella sp. | reverse complement strand
CGACCGTCCGCGGCCTCGACGGCAGCGGAGCTGGATAGGCCGCCGCCCGAAGGGACGGAGCAAGTAAAGGCGAAGTCGAAGCCCTTGGGCTCAACACCAAGCGCTGCAATCTCGTGGGCCATACCGCGGACGAGGCTTGCGGACGTGCCCTTCTCGGACTCTTGAATATCCAGCGTGTCGAGCGTGATCTCAAACGTAGGATAGCCCTCGTCGGCGACGCGAACCTTGTTGGAATCGGTTGCCACGGCGATGCCGTCGACGGCGACATCGAGCGAGCCGGCGATAACGTGGCCGCCCTCGTGGTCGGTGTGGTTGCCGCTGATCTCGGAACGGCCGGGCGCGTGCACGTAGAGCACCTGGCGGTCGCCGATGGGGCCAAACTCCTCCTCGAACAGCTTGGTGAGCGTGGCGAATGTCTTTTCGTCGGGGGTGGTCATGGGAGTCCTTTCCTTGGCGTGCCCGGGTGGGTTTTGCGTCGTTATGAGTACGTTAACAACTTGTAGCGGTATGAACCAAGTGTTCACGATACCGCATGTTACGGGCTATGTTAACGTACTCATAACACATCGCTTGTCACTTTTTGAGAATCTGGTAATCGGTAGAAATACAGCCGTGAACGGTACTGCCGTATGGACTTATAAAGCAGAAGAGATGCAGATAGAAAAAGTAGAGTACGTTAACATGCGTCCGACGATAGCGGGCCTCGGCGCGGGATGTATTTCTGCCCGGGCCGGCATTCACGCTATTCAAATCTCGCAAGGGTGAAGGTGATCCTGTGGCAAGGCGCCCGTCCAACGATACCAGTTCGCGTCCGGTCTCCATGGCTGACGTCGCCCGCGCTGCCGGCGTTTCGCAGCAGACGGTTTCGCGCGTCGCCAACGGCTTGCCCAACGTTAACGAGCAGACGCGCCAGCGCGTGCAGGCTGCTATGCAAGAGCTCGGCTTTCGTCCGAGTTACGCCGGTCGCTCGCTGCGCGACGGCCGTTACCATTCGGTCGGCCTATGCATCAACGATGTCACCAAGTTTGGCAACCTCTCAATGATCGACGGCATCGCCAGCGCTGCTCGCGAGCATAATTGCGCCATCACGCTGGTCGAGATGTCCAAGACTGAGGAATTCTCGCTTGCCGAGGCCACGCGTCGTATGGCCGCATTGCCGGTGGACGGCATCATCATCGGCATGAGCCGCATGGCGCCCGATTTTGAGACGTTTGATCCACTGCCGGGCATTGGAACGGTCATCGTTACCATGTACGCGCATCCGCGCGTGACTACGGTCGATTCCGACCATTACGGCTGCTCGCTCTTGCTTATGGATCACCTGTTTAAGCTGGGGCACGGGCAGATTCGCTATATTGGCGGCCCGTCGTTCTCGGTCGACGAGCAATTTCGTCGAGCCGGTTGGCAGGATGCGCTCGAGCGTAAACACATCGAGCCGGCAGAGCCGCTCGAGGGCGACTGGTCTGCCAACAGCGGCTACGAGGCCGGTAGGTACCTGGCCGAGCACGATCGCACCATGACGGCGATTTACGCGGCAAACGACCAGATGGCAAATGGCGCGATTGCAGCGCTGCGTGATAGCGGCCTGCGCGTGCCCGAGGACGTGAGCGTGGTGGGCGTCGACGATTCGCTCGATGATTTTGTGGCACACAACGAGCTCACGACCGTGCGATTCGATCTACATCAGCGCGGACGCGAGGTGTTTGAGCATGCGGTTCCCGAGGCGGGTACGGCGGGCAAAACCGTTGCCATTCGTATTCCCGGTCAGCTCATCGTTCGGCATACCACGGCAGCTCCCCGCGCATAGTTTCCGCAGCTCATCGGCTCAATATTCCGCCTCAATAACAATCGATAAGGATGCTGACAGATAGCCGTGGCTATGAAGGCGAGTGCTATGATAGACGGGTTCTTTTGTCTATCTAGGAGGCTTTGCCTGATGGAGATCACCAAGGATATCCGCTACATCGGTGTCGACGATCACGACATTGACCTGTTCGAGGGCCAGTACGACGTGTCCGAGAACGGCATGGCATACAACAGCTACGTTATCTTGGGCGAAAAGATTGCTGTCGCCGATTCGGTTGACGCTGACTTTGTCGACGAGTGGCTCGGCAACCTCGAGGCCGTGCTCGATGGCCGTACGCCCGACTACCTGGTTGTCCATCACATGGAGCCCGATCACTCCGCCGGTATCGCTGCCTTTATGGAGCGCTATCCCCAGGCGCAGATCGTGGCCAGCATGGGTGCTTTCCGCATGATGGTCAACTACTTTGGCACCGACTTCCCCGAGCGCAAAATGGTCGTCAAAGAGGGCGATGTGCTCGATCTGGGCGGCCACAGCCTAACGTTTATCGGCGCTCCCAACGTTCACTGGCCCGAGGTGATTTTCTCCTACGAGTCCACCGACAAGGTGCTCTTTAGTGCCGACGGCTTTGGCAAGTTTGGCGCCAACGACATCGAGGATCCCGAGGGCTGGGCTTGCGAGGCTCGCCGCTACTACTTTGGCATCGTCGGTAAGTTCGGCAAGTTCGTGCAGGCCGTCCTCAAGAAGGCCGCCGACCTGGACATCCAGATCATCTGCCCGCTCCACGGCCCCGTGCTGACCGAGAACCTGGGCTACTACCTCGACACCTATAACACCTGGTCGAGCTATCAGCCCGAGGACGAGGGCATCACGATTGCCTATGCGAGCGTGTATGGCCATCTGAAAGCTGCCGTCGAGGAGCTCGCATCTGCGCTTGAGGCTCGCGGCCAGAAGGTCTCCGTCTTTGACCTGGCTCGCGACGACATGGCCGAGGCCGTTGAGGATGCGTTCCGCTACGACCGCCTGGTGCTCGCTTCCATCACCTATCAGGGCGAGATCTTCCCGTTCATGAGCACCTTTATCCACACACTTGCCGAGCATGCCTACCAGAACCGCACCGTGGCGCTTGTCGAGTCCGGTTCCTGGGCGCCCGCAGCTGCCAAGGTTATGACCAAGGAGCTCGAGGGCATGAAGGACATCACCCTGACGCAGAACAAGGTGACTGTGCTGGGCTCGCTCAACGACGCCTCGCGCGCCCAGATCGAGGCCCTCGCCGACGAGCTCTTCAAGTAGCGACACGTTCACTTTTGACGCTCAACCACCACAACCACCACAAAGGGGACAGGCACCTTTGTGGTGGTTTTTGTTTAAGCGCCGGCGATGACGAGATTTGGGTGGGCGCTGTCGGTGGCCTCGGCGATTGAGGTGGCGACGGCATGATCGGGGTCACGGTCCATCACGATGGTGTCGACATCGGTCAGCTCGGCAAAGCGGTACATGCCGCGTCCGTTAACCTTGCTGGCGTCCATGAGGGCGACGCTTTGATGGGCCGCGGCGATCATCGCCGTTTTGGTCTCGGCCATCTGGGGAAAGTCGGTCGTAAAGCCGCAGCCGGGAACAAAAGCGCCAGGGCACATGACGGCAAGGTCGGCGTGGACCATTTGGAGCGCCTGCATGGTGAGCGGTCCGTACAAATAACGATGGCCTTTGCGCAGTGCCCCGCCCAGCATGACGACATCGACCGAGGGCATGCTCTCGTCGATATAATCGGCGATGGTAATGTCGGCCGTGATGACGGTGATGCCGTCGCGCTGATCGAGGAGCCGGACGAACTCGAGCGCGGTGGTGCCTGAGTCGACGAGCAGCGTGTCGCCGTCGTTGACGAGCTCGATGGCGCTTTGTGCGATGGCCTGCTTGGCAGCGACGTTGACATTGATGCGGCGATCCTGCGTGGAGACGGTCAGGCGTTTGTGGAGCGATACGGCACCACCATGTGTGCGACGCAGCTTGCCTGCTTCGGCGAGCGCGTCCAGGTCGGCGCGGGCGGTGACGGAGGACACGCCAAAGGTCTGGGCGATTTCTGCTACCTGCACCGAGGCGTTATGATCGAGCATTTCCATAATGGCGGTACGGCGTTCGTCGGCAAAAGCACGGTTGGTGGCTTGGGCCATGCTTGCTCCATTCTCGGCTAAATTTGCAGGAATTGTGTTGACTCTATTTTCGTTCATTTTCTTTTTGAGTAAGAAAACACCTTTCGATTACTTATCTTTTCTATAAAAGAAAGACGCTGAACGCTCAAAATTCAATATCGAACATGTCAGCTCGGCTCAAATTCCTTCCGTTTGCTTTTCAAAAACGACTGTATTGACCTGCATGGGCTCAATATCTCGCACGTGCAAAGCCGCTGAATTTCATACAATGAGCGCAGTAAAACGCAAGGTAAAACGCCTTGTGAACAACTACGCCCGATGTCCAGATGCGGGCGAGGGAGAGGAGCAAACGCTCATGGCACTTGTTACCACCGAAAAGATGCTCAAGGACGCTCAGGCCGGCCACTACGCCGTCGGCGCGTTCAACGTCGAGAACCTCGAGTTTGTTATGGCCGTTCTGGCCGCTGCCGAGGAGACCAAGTCCCCCGTCATCATGCAGACCACCCCGGGCACCATCAAGACCGCTGGTCTGGACTACTTCTACGGCATGGTCAAGGCTGCCGCCGAGCGCGCTTCCGTGCCCGTCGCTCTGCACCTCGATCACGGCGATGGCTATGACCGCTGCATGCAGGCTTTCCGCACGGGCTACACCTCTGTCATGATCGACGGCTCGCACGAGTCCTTCGAGGACAACATCGCTCTGACCAAGTCCGTCGCCGATGCTGGCCGCGCCATGGGCGTGCCCGTCGAGGCCGAGCTCGGCAAGGTTGGCGGCAAGGAGGACGACGGTCCCGCGGTTGAGGGCGAGAGCCCCTACACCGATCCGGCCGAGGCCAAGGAGTTCGTCGAGCGTACCGGCTGCACCTCGCTGGCCATTGGCGTTGGCACCAGCCACGGTGTGTACACGAGCGATCCGCACATCGAGCAGTCCGTGGTCAAGGCCATCCGCGACGCCGTCGACGTGCCGCTGGTCCTGCACGGCACCTCTGGTGTGCCCGATGAGCAGGTTGCCGAGGCTGTGAAGAACGGCATCTGCAAGGTTAACTACGCCACTGAGCTGCGTCAGGCCTACACCAAGGGCTTCATGGCCTACATGGCCGAGAACCCCGCCTGCTTCGATCCCAAGAAGCCGGCCAAGGAGGGTATGCGTGAGATCACCGAGCTGGTTAAGATCCGCATGACCAACCTCAACTCTGTGGGCAAAGCAGAGTAACAGCAAGGGTACTCCGACTCGCTACATATCCCGGGGAGGGACGAGGGCTTAGTTCCCCAATCGTCCTCGGGCATGCAAAAAGCCTCGCTGCGCACTTCGTGCGGCGAGGCTTTTTGCCCCCTGCGGAAAGATTGGGGAACTAAGCCCTCGTCCCTCCCAGGTTGACCTACTCGAGGTCGTCGCCCTTTTGGCGTTAGGTCTGAAAATAATAAGAAGCCTTCGCGCTGCGGAATGATTTTGGAAACTAAGTACGGGGACCCGCCCAAACCGTCCTGCTCAATCGCCCTTGTAGCGTTGGGGCTGAAAGGGTGGGGCGCGGGGGTTACTTGGTTGTTAGGGTTAGCAGGTCGTTGGGGGTTTTGAGGTTGTAGGTGGCGTTTGGGATGTCTTGGTGTGATCCCCATGCCGCTCTGGCAAAACTGACCCCTGCCGAAGTTGCGCATTGTTCGTCGTAGACGGTGTCGCCAACGTAGACGACGTTGCCAGGATTCGCGCCCGTACGCCGGAGATATTCGAGCATGGGTGCGGGTGCGGGTTTATGTTCGATTGTGTCTTCGACAAGGATGATGTGCTCAAAATACTTATCAAAACCAAGGGGTGCAATTTCTTTTGTGTATTCGTCGCGCGCACGTGAGGAGACGATGCCAAGTTTGCAGCCGCTATCGGCGAGTGTTGCGATGACTTCAAGCAAACCTGGAAACACGCTGATGGTGCTTTTAAAGCTGGCGGCAACTTGGCACCAGCGATCCAACGTTGCCTGCGAGTAGATTCCAAGTTTCTCAAGGGCATCCTTGCCGGGTATGCCGAGGGCAAATTCAAGCTCGTGTCGGGGGAGCGTTTTGCCGGTCTCTTCTTGGACAATCTGGACAAGCGATGATAGAACGCTTTCTTCTGTATCTGCCAATGTCCCATCAACGTCAAATACGATATGGCCAAAGTGCTTCATATGATTGCTCCTCTCTGTTGTTTGCCTGCAAGTTTGATGCGGTGACAGAAGAAAGGCTAGCGGGATTTCTGCCTGGTGCTATCGAGATTCTGCCTCGCTGCTCGATAGCTCGAAGGAGTGCATCCCATTTGTTCTTTAAATACCTGGCCAAGATGGCTTGCTGTCGCAAAGCCGCATTGGCGCGCGACTGTCTGGACCGTTCGCGTGGTGTGTGCCAAAAGTTCGCAAGCACGGTTTACGCGGTATGCGCGCAGATATGCCGCCGGGGTCGTTCCTGCGCAAGCTTCGATAATGCGGTAACACTCTCTTTCGCTTACGCCGGCTGCAGATGCCATCTGGGGCACATCTATAGCGGCTGCATAGTTTGCGCGGATATAGTCCAGGATTGCCTTGAACTGTACGTCGCGGTTGGTCATCCAAGAGGCGTTGTCGGAGGAAAAGAGCGGTTCGGCCTTGGCGTAAATCTGAATCCAGAGCTCTGACAAGCTATTCCGAAGCGCCATCTCGTTCTGCGGCCGTTGAAGGTCGTGGTTAAAGGAACTCTTTAGCAAATCGATAAAGGGCATATCGTCGGGGTTGGTGGGCGACCATTTGAGCACATCGACGCCTCGACATTGCAGCAAAGGATTGATATAGCGCTTTTGAAGGCGTCCCGCGGGATCGCCGAGCATCGACGGCTGAAGGATATGAAACATTTGAATGGCTGGTGCCGAATTGGGTGATTGCAGCGTGCTGTGCAAAACGCCGCCGTTGATAAAGCCGGCGGACCCTTCCTCAAAGCGTACGTGCTCATGAGCCGCGCGCGTTCGATAGTCAATCGCTCCCTGCTCCATGTAGAAAAGCTCAACTTCGGAATGCCAGTGCCAGGGGACGGAATTGCCCGGATAGCGAGCGAATTCTGCGCGTTCGGCAATATAGGGCCAGTCTTCGGCGGTCTCGGGAAACGCTTCCTCGCGTCCTCCGCGGTGCAATTCTATGTGATCCATGTTTCGCATGGCATCAGTATAAAGCGCGATGGGCTTAGATTGCTCTTGCCTGTTCGGGGAACGCCTTGTCTAGGGATGCTTGGAGCTTTTCGAAGGATGCTCGTAAGTTGAGGCTCTGATCGGCTGAGCGTTTGGCTTTTGTGGTGGGGGAGTCGAGGAGGCCGTTTCTCTGTGTCGGGGGGAAGGAGAAAAGGTTTGCATGATTTAGGGATGGCTGCTGTGCTGCGTCATTGGAAGAATGCATGCTTATGCGGCCTCCTCGATGTCCACCAATAGATTGCGCTCGGGGTATGCTGCTAGGTCCCGTGCGTTGGCAGTATTATGCCGCGGCTGCTGCAAAGAAGCGCTAAAGAAAGGCTTAACCTGGTTTGGTGTTACGATGAAGCTGCAGGTCAGAGGTATCGAATAACACTTTTGAAAGGTTTTGGGCTTAAGGGCTTTCTAAGGTTTGTGGCGCGGATGTGGCTCGCCTGTGTGGGGCGTGTGGATGGCTCGTT
>UQZC01000072.1 GCA_900545505.1 uncultured Collinsella sp. | reverse complement strand
CGTCGCCTGCGCCCGGGCGAGCCTCCCACCGTGGACGCTTCCCGCAGCCTGCTCGAGGGCCTGCTCTTCAACCCGCAGCGCTACGATCTGGCCCGCGTCGGTCGTTACAAGGTTAACAAGAAGCTCAACCTCACCACCGAGGAAGAGGTCACGGTGCTCACCGACGAGGATATCGTCGCGACGCTGCGCTACCTGCTGTCCCTCGCTGCCGGCGAGCAGGGCTTCAAGGTCGACGACATCGACCACTTTGGCAACCGCCGTATCCGCACCGTCAACCAGTTCCGTATCGGCATGAGCCGTATGGAGCGCGTCGTCCGTGAGCGCATGAGCTCCCAGGACATCGACGAGATCACCCCACAGTCGCTCATCAACATCCGCCCGATCGTGGCCTCCATCAAGGAGTTCTTCGGTTCCTCGCAGCTCTCGCAGTTCATGGACCAGGCGAACCCCCTGACCGGTCTGACCCACAAGCGCCGTCTGTCCGCGCTCGGCCCGGGCGGTCTTGCCGGCCACAGCCGCCGCACCAACGTGCCGACGGCCGTCCGCGACGTCCACAACTCGCACTACAGCCGCATGTGCCCGATCGAGACCCCCGAAGGCCCCAACATCGGCCTGATCGGCTCGCTCGCCCTCTACGCCCGCGTCAACGAGTACGGCTTCATCGAGGCTCCGTTCCGTCGCGTCGAGAACGGCGTTGCCACCGACCAGATCGACTGGATGACCGCTGACGAGGAAGAGAAGCACGTCATCGCGCCGGCCAACACGCCGCTCGATCCCAAGACCAACGAGTTCATCACGACCGATGCCGAGGGCAAGCTTGTCCGCCCGCACACCGTAATCGCCCGTACCCGCGACTTCGACGGCTCCTTCGGCGCTCCCGCCGACGTGCCTGTCGAGGACGTCGACTACATGGACGTCTCGCCGCGTCAGATGCTTTCCGTCGCAGCCACGCTGATTCCGTTCCTGGAGCACGACGACGCCAAGCGTACGCTGATGGGCGCTAACATGCAGCGTCAGGCCGTGCCGCTGGTTCACCCTGCCGCTCCCTATGTCGGTACCGGCATGGAGCGTCGCGCCGCCCTGGACTCTGGCGAGGTCACCCTGGCCAAGAACGCCGGCGAGGTCATCTTTGCCGACGCCTCCAAGATTATCGTCAAGCATGCCGGTGGCATGGACGAGTATCACCTGGCCAAGTACCAGCGCTCCAACCAGTCCACTTGCATCAACCACCGTCCGCTCGTGCGCGTCGGTGACACCGTTGAGCAGGGCGAGCCTCTGGCCGACGGTCCTTCGACCGATCATGGCGAGCTCGCACTGGGCCAGAACCTCACCGTGGCATACATGCCGTGGGAAGGCTTTAACTACGAGGACGGTATCGTCGTGTCCGAGCGCCTGGTGGCCGAGGACCTGCTGACGACCATCAATATCACCCGTCACGAGATCGACGCCCGCGACACCAAGCTCGGCCCCGAGGAGATCACCCGCGAGATCCCGAACCTCTCCGAGGACATGCTTGCCAACCTCGACGAGGACGGCATCATCCGCATCGGCGCCGAGGTCGGCCCTGGCGACATCCTGGTCGGCAAGGTTACGCCTAAGGGCGAGAGCGCTCTGACCGCCGAGGAGCGCCTGCTGCGTGCCATCTTCGGTGCCAAGGCTCACGACGTTCGCGACACCTCCCTTAAGATGCCTCACGGCGCTTACGGCCGCGTCATCGACGTCGTCCGCTTTAGCCGCGAGAACGGCGACGACCTGGCCCCCGGCGTCAACGAGCAGGTGCGTGTCTACGTCGCCCAGCGTCGTAAGATCCAGCAGGGCGATAAGATCGCCGGTCGTCACGGCAACAAGGGCGTTATCTGTAACGTTCTGCCGGTCGAGGACATGCCCTACATGGCTGACGGTACCCCGATCGACGTTATCCTCAACCCGCTGGGCGTCCCTTCGCGTATGAACGTCGGCCAGCTGCTCGAGTGCCACCTTGGCTGGGCTGCTGCCTGCGGTTGGGATACCGAGCAGGCCGACTCCGACAAGTACGTCCCCGGTCCGTTCTTCACCGCCACGCCTGTCTTCGACGGCGCCAAGGAGGACGAGATCGCCGAGGTCATTCGTCGTGCCAACAAGAACATGCTCAACAAGGCCACCGCTGCCTTTGGCGATCACATGCGCCCCGAGTTCGTCACCCAGCTTGACGAGCGCGGCAAGACCCGTCTGTTCGACGGCCGCACCGGCGAGGAGTTCCGCGAGCCCATTACCGTGGGTACGTCCTACATCCTCAAGCTCGGCCACATGGTCGACGACAAGATCCACGCCCGTTCGACCGGCCCTTACAGCTTGGTTACCCAGCAGCCTCTGGGCGGCAAGGCTCAGTTCGGCGGCCAGCGCTTCGGCGAGATGGAAGTTTGGGCACTGTACGCATACGGTGCTTCCAACGTCCTGCAGGAGATCCTGACCGTCAAGTCCGACGATACCGTGGGCCGCGTCAAGACCTACGAGTCCATCGTCAAGGGCGAGAACGTTCCTGTCCCGGGTATCCCCGAGTCCTTCAAGGTTCTCGTCAAGGAGATTCGTTCGCTCGCACTGGACATCGAGCCCATGCACGATGCCGACGAGGACGCCTCCGCCCCTGTGACCGCCGAGGAGACCTCTGCTCTCGACGACCTGGCTGCGCTCGCCGGCGTTGACGCCGACGTCGAGGCCGAGGATGCCGAGACCGCCGAGGCGCCCGAGGCTGTCGCCGCCACGACCACTGATAAGGAGTAGTTGACTGTGGCAGATTTCGAAGCTACTGATTTTGACTCGGTAAAGATCTCCCTTGCCTCCGCCGACCAGATCCGTTCCTGGTCGCACGGTGAGGTCAAGAAGCCGGAGACCATCAATTACCGTACCCTCAAGCCCGAGAAGGACGGCCTGTTCTGCGAGAAGATATTCGGTCCCGCCAAGGACTGGGAGTGCTCCTGCGGCAAGTACAAGGGCATCCGCTTTAAGGGCATCGTTTGCGAGCGCTGCGGCGTCGAGGTCACCTCGGCCAAGGTGCGTCGCGACCGCATGGGCCACATCGAGCTCGCCGCTCCCGTGTCCCACATCTGGTACTTCAAGAGCCCCACGAGCTTCCCGATGAGCCGTATGCTCGACATCAAGTCCAAGGACCTCGAGAAGGTTCTGTACTTTGCCAGCTACATCATCACCGAGGTTGACTACGAGGCTCGCGAGGCTGACGCTGACGACCTGCGCGAGGAGCTCGCCGCCGATCTGGAAGAGATCGATGCCGAGTGCGCCCGCCAGATCGAGTCCCTCAAGGAGCAGGGCAACCCCGAGAACTTTGACGAGTTCTCCGACGAGGAGCCGCTGACCCCCGAGGAGATCGCCTCTGGCATCGTCGACATCGAGGAAGAGTGCAAGGACGAGAAGCAGCTCCGCACGGACGCCTTCAACGCCTTCATGAAGCTCAGCGAGCGCGACCTCATTTCCGATGAGCCGCTGTTCCGCGAGATGACCCGCTACTACTCCATGTACTTCAAGGGTGGCATGGGTGCTGAGGCCGTCCGCGACCTGCTCGCTGCCATCGACCTTCCTTCCGAGGCCGAGAAGCTCAAGGCCATCATCGCCGACGAGGACTCCCAGAAGCAGAAGCGCGAGAAGGCCGTCAAGCGCCTCGAGGTCGTTGACGCCTTTCTGAAGGGCGGCAACAGCCCCGCGAACATGATCCTGGATGTCATCCCGGTCATTCCGCCTGATCTGCGCCCGATGGTCCAGCTCGACGGCGGCCGCTTCGCCGCATCCGACCTCAACGACCTGTACCGTCGCGTGATCAACCGTAACAACCGACTCAAGCGCCTGCTCGACCTGGACGCCCCTGCGATCATCGTGAACAACGAGAAGCGCATGCTCCAGGAGTCCGTGGACGCCCTGTTCGACAACGGCCGTCGTGGTCGCCCGGTCTCTGGCCGTGGCGGTCGCCCGCTCAAGTCGCTCGCCGAGGCCCTCAAGGGCAAGCAGGGTCGCTTCCGTCAGAACCTGCTGGGCAAGCGTGTCGACTACTCCGGCCGTTCGGTTATCGTTACCGACCCCAAGCTGCTGCTGCACCAGTGCGGTCTGCCCAAGACCATGGCGCTGGAGCTCTTCAAGCCCTTCGTCATGAAGCGCCTGGTCGAGCTTGGCAAGGTCGAGAACATCAAGGGCGCCAAGCGCGCTATCGACCGCGGTGCCACCTTTGTGTGGGATATCCTCGAAGAGGTCATCGACGGCCGCGTCGTGCTGCTCAACCGTGCACCGACCCTGCACCGTCTGTCCATCCAGGCCTTTGAGCCGGTGCTGGTCGAGGGCAAGGCTATCCACCTGCACCCGCTGGTCTGCTCGCCCTTCAACGCCGACTTCGACGGCGACCAGATGTCTGTCCACGTGCCGCTGTCCAGCCAGGCTCAGGCCGAGGCCCGCGTGCTCATGCTCTCTGCGAACAACCTGCGCTCGCCGGCATCCGGCAAGCCGGTCAACATCCCTTCGCAGGACATGATCATCGGTGTGTACTACCTCACCCAGGTTCGCGAGGGTCTGCCGGGCGAGAACCACGTGTTCTCGAGCTTCGACGACGCGCTGCACGCCTATGACTGCCGCTCCGAGGTCGACATGCAGGCCAAGATCCAGGTCCGCGTGTCCGCTGCCGACGCCAATGTCATCAACGAGGACGGCACCCGTATCTTCCGCGTCAAGAACGGCAAGAACGAGTTTGTCGACTACGACGTCACCGGCAACAAGACCGCGCGCTTCGAGACCTCTATCGGCCGCATCATCTTCAACCGCCAGTGCCTGCCCGAAGACTATGAGTTCATGAACTACAAGATGGTCAAGGGCGACGTGGCCAAGCTGGTTGCGGACTGCTGCGATCGTTACCCCGAGGCCAAGGTCGGCCCGATCCTCGACGCCATCAAGTACTCCGGCTTCCACTACGCTACCCGCGCCGGCCTCACCATCTCGGTGTGGGACGCTCTCATCCCTGCCGAGAAGCAGGAGTTGCTCGACCGCGCCCAGGCCAACGTCGACCAGATCAACGAGTACTTCGAGGAGGGCTTCATCAACGAGACGGAGCGCCACATCGAAGTCGTTAACGAGTGGACCGCTTGTACCGATAAGGTTGCAGCGCTCATGCTCGACATGTTCGACGAGGAGAACCCGCTCTACATGATGGCCGACTCCGGCGCCCGTGGTTCTAAGACCCAGCTGCGTCAGCTCGGCGGCATGCGTGGCCTGATGGCGGACATGTCCGGCGAGACGATCGACCTTCCCATTAAGGCGAACTTCCGCGAGGGCCTGCTGCCGCTCGAGTACTTCATTTCGACCTACGGCGCCCGTAAGGGCCTGGTCGATACCGCATCCCACACCTCGGACTCTGGTTACCTGACCCGTCGTCTGGTCGACGTGGCCCAGGACGTCATCGTCCGCGAGGAGGACTGCGGTACGCACGAGGGCGTTACCTACAACCTCATCATCCCCGGCACCACCGACCTCAACACCGACCTCGTCGGCCGTTGCTTCATCGAGGACGTCGTGGCTCCCGATGGCACCGTGCTCTTTGAGCAGGACGGCTACATCGAGAAGGTCGCCGACATCCAGAAGATGGTCGATGCGGGCCTTAAGAAGGTCAAGCTTCGCGCGCTGCTCACCTGCCGCTCCAAGTACGGCGTGTGCCAGAAGTGCTACGGCTGGGATCTTTCCACTCGTCGTCCGGTCGCCATCGGTACTGCCGTCGGCATTATTGCCGCCCAGTCCATCGGCGAGCCCGGTACGCAGCTTACGATGCGTACCATTCACTCCGGCGGCGTCGCTGGCGTCGACGATATTACGCAGGGTCTGCCTACGGTCAGCCGTATGTTCGATATCGTCGGCAACGTCAACGAGAAGATTCTGGGTCGCGAGGCCGAGCTGGCTCCGTACTCCGGTCACCTCTCGATTAAGCCCGAGAAGTCCGAGTACGTGCTGACGCTCACCGACTCCGAGGATCACACCCGTGTCCTCGACGAGCGTCGCGTCCCCGCTTCGGTGCGCTTTATGCCCGAGATCGAGGACGGCTGCGAGGTTCGCGCCGGCGACCAGATCACCAAGGGCTTCGTCAACTTCCGCAACCTGCGCAAGCTGACCGACATCGAGTCGACGATGCACACCTTCGTCGAGAGCGTCAAGGACGTCTACACCAGCCAGGGCGTCGACCTGAACGACAAGCACATCGAGGTGCTCGCACGTCAGATGCTGCGTCGCGTTCAGATCACCAACCCCGGCGACTCCAAGTACCTGCTTGGTCAGTACGTCGACCGCTACGAGTTCGCCGACGAGGTCGAGCGCGTTGCCCGTCTGGGCGGTCAGGCTCCCGTGGCCGAGCCCGTCATCCTGGGCACGCTCAAGGTCGCGTCCAACATCGACTCCTGGCTGTCGAGCGCTTCGTTCATCCGTACCGCCGGCGTCCTTACCGAGGCTGCCATCGAGGGCAAGGTCGACCACCTGCTCGACCTTAAGTCCAACGTCATCGTCGGTAAGAAGATCCCGGCTGGTACCGGCCTCAAACCGTACGCCAACGCCAAGCTGACGTATCGCACGGCCGACGGCTACGTGGACATCGACGGCCCGGCTTCGCCCAACGCCAAGTCGCTGCCCGAGTGGGCTCCGGTTGAGCTCAAGGATCTGGACGAGCAGCTCCCGCAGCAGCTCGACTGGGCCGGCTACGACGAGTTCGGTGGTGCTGACGGTTCGTTCACTCGCAACGGCCACACCATCTCCGCCGAGAAGGCTCGCCTGTACCTGTTCGACGATCTGGGTGTGTCGCAGCGCTGGACCAACAAGTTCAGCGAGGTCGGCATCGAGACGGTGGGCGACCTGGTCGGCAAGTCCGAGGAGGATTTGCTGCGCATCGACGGCATCGGTGCCAAGGCGATCGAGGAGCTCCGTGACGGCCTGGAGGCCCACGACCTGCTCTATATCCTCGAGAACAACGACGACGTTGCCGACGAGGAAGACCTCTCGCAGCTGCTGCAGATGGTCTTTAGCCCCGACGGTCCGGACGATATCCTGCTGGGTACCTCCGCTCCGACGCATCACGCCGACGCCGACGAGGAGCTCCTGGGCGCCCCGATCGACGACAAGAAGGCTCCCGCCAACGGTGCCATCAACGAGGACATGGCGTCCCTCGACGAGCTGCTCAACCAGCTCGTGGACACCGACGACGCCGAAGAGGCCAAGGACAACGACGAGGAGTAACTAGTTCCGCCGTTCTAACGAACGGCGGCGACCTCCGTCGCTGCGCGGCCCCCAGAGCTACAATCTGTCATTCAAAAGGCAGGGCATGACCAAAAGGTCAATGCCCTGCCTTTTTCATGCCACCTTGTACGCTCTGGGGGCCGCTCGCTTGCGTATGCTCAACCTGTTGCGTTCCGTTGATCCCTTGCCAATAAGGGACAGGTTTATTTTGGTAGGTTTTCCTGCTTGAATTTGAAACATTTCGTCCGGCCAGAGCGTATCTATGGTGAGGACCTCATCAAGAATCAGTACCGTCACCGGGAGGTGATTATGGAAGAACAAACATTTAGACAGGCGGGCGGAGATCACCCGGGTGGCGTGTCGGAATCTCT